>CAIQXC010000810.1 GCA_903875675.1 Akkermansiaceae bacterium | reverse complement strand
TTCAGGCCGTGCTCATAATAGTCAGTGATAAAAGGTTTCAATCCGCGCCCCCTGTGAGAGGGGCGACATCCGAGGTAATGCTGGAGAGCAACGGATACTTGTTTCAATCCGCGCCCCCTGTGAGAGGGGCGACGCTTGCTTGCCCTCGATCGGCTGGTAATCCACGCGTTTCAATCCGCGCCCCCTGTGAGAGGGGCGACTCAAGGAGTTTCTTGGCGGTGCCCGCGACCGGGTGTTTCAATCCGCGCCCCCTGTGAGAGGGGCGACCGCGGCATCCTGCCACCCTTGCCGCCCTAGGGGAAGCGGAATTTTTTCCGCGAACCTACGGGTCGGATCCGCGTCGGCCGACAGTGAGGCTAGTTTTTGGATGTCAAAGAGCTGGAACAGAAGCACTTACAAAGAACGCGAACCTAGCGGGGTTTCATGTATCGCTTGGGGTTCGCGCTGCTTCCAATTTTAGGCGGGCAATGCCTAGTCCGTGGACCCGGAAAACATGTCAAACAATGAGCGGTCCTTCGATGTTGTAGCCGGGGTCGGCCCCATGGTGCTCCACCTTGTGCTGCCAATTCGAGCCGAGGTGATAGAAGCGCAGGCTGTCGGTTTGCGGATCGATGATGTCAAGCAAGCGGCGTTTGAGCACCACGAGTTGCGCAGGGTCAACCTTGCACTCGAAAACCGAATTCTGCACGCGCTGGCCATAATCGAGACAGGCCTTGGCAGTGCGGCGCAAGCGGGCCTTGCCAATCGGGGTTGTGGTGGAAACATCGTAAGTGACGAGGATGTACATGAGAACGATTTGAAATTTGATAGGATTGTGGTCATCGGGCCAAGAAGGCGGGGTAGGCGTCGAGGTCGCCGCGGAGGTGGCGGGCCAGCAGCCTGGCTTGCAGATGGGGGAGCAGGCCGATGGTGGTTTTCTCGTCGAGGAAAGGATGAGTGATTTCGTCCTGCTTGCGTTCCTGCCAGGCGACAAGAACTTTTTTTCTAGAGTCGTCCTTGAGGAAAACAGCTCCGGATTCCTCGGTTTTGAAATCGGACATCGTGAGTTGGCGGCGGTTAAAAAGGGTGAGCGCGACCCGATCGGCGAGGAAGGAACGGAATTCTTCCATCAGGTCGAGCGCCAGGGATGGGCGGCCCGGGCGGTCGCGGTGGAGAAATCCACATTGGGCATCGAGACCGCAGCTCTCAAGGGCGCTGCGGCAATCGTGCATGAGCAGCGAGTAGAGGAAGGAAATGAGTGCGTTGACAGGATCAAGCGGAGGTCGGCGCGAGCGACCGGTCATGGCAATGGCCGGGTCGTGATTGACAAGGAGATGGGAAAAGACAGCGAAATAGAAGGTGGCGGCATCGCCCTCGATCCCGCGGAGTGTATCCAAGGAAGTGGCGCGAGGCAGCATTGTCATGCGCTGGGCAATGGTGTCCGACGCGTGTAGCAGCTCGGCGGCGTTGGCCGGGGATTTCTCGCCGTGGTCGCGAGCGGCACGCAAGATGACCTGGCGGGTGTTGTGCAGTTTTGCGGCGATCATGTTGGCGGCGATGGCGACACTGGCTGCTTCGTCATCGGCCCGGCGGTACTGTTCGCGGCGCAGGAGGATGTTGCCGGAGGTGAAGCCATTGGCGGAGACGAGAAATTTGCCGTAGGGATTGTGGAACGACAGGCTGACATTGGCTTCGGCGCATGCGGCCATGAGCGAGGCCGAGGCGGAGATATCCCAACCGAAGCAGGCGATGCCGTCGAGGTTGTGCAGAGGCACGCGGAGTTTGGTTTCACCCTCGTGGCGAATCTCCACGGCGGCACCGTCCTTGCGCAGGTAAGCACCTTCTAGAGTCACAAAAAGGGTGTTGAGGTGGCGTTTCATGAGGGTTCTGGTGTCGGCGTGGGGGCGGACTGCTCAATGAGTTGGTGCAATGCATCCTCGTCAAGCACAATCTAACATTCCGGTGTGGGCTTTGCGGAGCTGGGTGTCTCGATCAATCTTGCGGAAAACCATGCTGCCGCCCCGCGCTTGAAGCGCAGTGCCTGCGGTTGGCAGTGATCGATGAGAGAACATGCGTCACATTTCCCGGACTCGTATTCTGCTTGTGGAGTGACTCTGTCGCCGATCATCGCGTGCAATTGGGCCGCAGTATCATCCGTCAGTCGGCGGAGATCCTCGTTCAGGAAGACGTCGTGCCGACGCTTGTGCTCCCCATAAAAAAGACAGGTCCGCTGGATAGAGCCAGAGGCGAGGCCGAGCATTTCCTCAAGGCATAGCGCCTGAGCGCAGAGTTGGACTTCGTCCGCCCGATGGGACTTGGGTTTGCCTCGCTTGTATTCCACAGGCAGCACCTGCCCGTTTGCGTGAAATTCCACCACATCACATTGGCCGGAAAGTCCGAGTCGCAATGAGCGCACCGACATGCCACGGGTCGTGCGGATGCCCGCCCGAGATTCGTCCGGACCGTCGTGCGCCTTCTCATGCAACACCCGTCCATTAGCCGTTAGAAAATTCTCAGCCCATGCCTGCTCCAAATGAATCAGCGCACACTGGCGCGGGCAAAACAGCAGGTGCTGAAGCGCGGAGATAGGTAGCAGTTGGTCGTCGGTGAACATGGAGAAAAAACGCAAGATCAAGCCCGCACGTATCGCTGGGTGGGGCTGTGCGGCGAGTCCGGTTGGGTCATCTTGAGCAGTCCGGCAGCGACAGCGGGTTTGAGATAATTCCGCCGGAAGTTCGGCAGGTGCTTGAGGCCGAGCCGCTCCATGAGCACTGCGGCAGCAAGCATTTCACCCATGCCGAACACACTGATCAGCCGATTTACTTGGTCGCTTACTTGGTCGCTTACTTGGTCGGTAGCAGGAGCTGCCAAGAGCGCCGCAAGCAGCGATCCCAGGATGAATTCGGCGAAGGGAGCCGCGTCAGCCAATTTGTCCGAGGCCGCCAGGGCCTTGTAGTAACCGGCCTGTTGGTCATGCACCACGCTCTCGATAGGCAGATACGCCATCTGCGGCTTCCACTGCGCCAAAATGAGCGTCTGCCACAGCCTGCCTATCCGTCCATTGCCGTCGCTGAAGGGGTGAATGAACTCGATCTCGTAGTGCACCACGGCAGCCGCCAGCAGCGGGTGAAGGTCAGTCTTCTTGAGCCATTGGAACAGATCTTTGACCAGATACGGCACGCGATCTGCGGGCGGTGCCATGTGGACGAGTTTGGTGCCTTGATAAACGCCCACCCCGCCCCGCCGGAATGCGCCCGCTCCGGCGACCAATCCCTGCATCAGGGTTCCGTGGGCCTTGAGAAAATCCGGCACAGACGCGGGTTTCAGCGATTCCAACAAATCGTAGGTCACAAACGCGTTTTGCACCTCCTTGATCTCCCGCGGCAGACCGCGCACCCGCTTGCCGGCAAGGATCGCAGTGACTTGGTCGAGACTCAGCGAGTTGTTCTCAATGGCAAGCGACGAGTGAATGCTGCGAATGCGATTCTCCCGCCGCAGTCGCGGCGACATCGTGCCTGCCGCCGCCTCCCACCGGCCCAACGCTTCGCCAATCCGGCTGATCAGGTCGATCAGTCGGGGCGTGATCGTGAGTGGCGGGGCGTAGGGCATGGCTAAATGTACACCAACCCTTCCTGCGCCAACGCCGCACGACTCGGCATGTCGTCAATGGGATCCAGATCTGAGGTCATGGTTAGATTCGGCGGATGAGTTAGATTTTGGGTGGCGGGGTGGATCATCTGTCTTTTTCCCGGTCATTCTCATATGCGGGAACCACACCTGATTTCCACCGTCCGATACGCAGTCCGTTATGCTCCTCCCATGTGTATGAAGGGTGGTCGATCATGCGCTTTTCAATCGGCTCACTCAACCGGCTCTCACCATCCTCACAAACATAGGCATCCACCGTATCGGCCTTGCCAAAGTGAATCACTATCAGCGGAGGTCGCCTTCCTGTGAATGCCACGATTTTCCAGAACTGTCTGGCGCTATCCCACGGACAGTCTCGTATCCCGACCTCATGATCCGGCGCGCCTTCTTGGTAAAACAGAATATCATCTAACCAATCAGGACGCTCACGCGGTAGGCAGTTACCGAATTCGCGCTCGTCATACCAGAACGCATAGCCGGTGCCCCAACGGTCCGGCATGTCCATCACACTAACTTTAAGCAGCGGCTTATGGGCGATCATGGCACGCAACAAACCTTCGTCCGCGCTGCCCGTGTAATGCACGGAGCGCAACCCCGAGGAAAGGATGATTTCCATGATCCTAGCAACCAACTCGGGCGGATGATCGGCAATGATGGGATGGTCCATGGTCAGATGCGGCGGATGAGGGTGATGCCGTTGCCGAGAGGCTTTTCCCATTGACCTTTCTCGTTCTGTTTGCCGCCATCCTTCACAAACTCATCGAGAGGCTGGCCGTCGAATTTGATGCGGCTGGCATAGTCAGCGAATTTCCGGGCGGGCTTACCATCTTCGGCGGGCGTGTCATCGAAGGATTCGATTTGGAGTCGGTCGAAGAGCGAATGGCTAGGAGCTTTGCCTAGCGCACTGTCGTGTTTGAAAACCAACAGACCGCGTGGTGCCATGCTGCCTGCCGGGCGAGCGGCAGATTGATCGAATTGAAAAGCGTTTTCGAGGGCTGTGAAGAAGAGTTCCAAATCGCTGTCTTCTCCCTCACCAGTGAAGCCGGTTTGGGCGGCGAGAAAGGGATTCACAAACCCGTGACAGCGGTAGAGGCCGTAAGGGACGGTGAATTTACGGCCCATGGTGCGATTGTCACCTTGTTGGGCAGTTGCTTCGCGTTCTGTGGCGACGGCCATACGGGTGATGGCATGTTCACTGATAACGATGGGATCAACCGATCGTGAAAAACTGAGTTGAATGGGCCCGCGAACTTGTCCGCAGTTGGTAGCAAGACTCATCACAGCGCCAAAGGTGCGAACGTCGTAAAAGTTTTGGCACATCCAAGCACGGGCTCTTTCAACGTCGTCGCCAGATCCTTTACGTTTGCCTTCTTCGGCTTTGGATTCTGACTTGATAGCCTCGTACGCCTTCTCGTGAGCGCGCATGAGCACTCCTTTTTCTTTAACGTAAATATCGTAGTTCGGCGTGTCCTTTTTGAGCACTTCGATGAAGTTGCGAACTTTGCGTTTTAGGCAAACATCGGTGATGAGTCCTTGGCTGGATTCGGTGTCAACGCGTGGGAGATTTCCTGCGTCGGGGTCGCCGTTGGGGTTGGCGTCGGTAGCATCGAAGAGGTAAATGAAGTCGTAGCGGTTGTTCATGATTTTGATTTGAGAGTTATTGAGCGGTTTCAGGTTCTTGTTTTTTGTCTGTTTTGCTAGGGAAGAGTGTTTTCCGTTGATGATAGTAACCGAGGGCGAATTGAGCTTGGTCCTTTAGGTTCAGGTGTGCTGGGAAATCCGTCACGGCACTCAGAATTTCCTGCGCGCGCTTTTCGTGAATGATTTTCAAACCTATATCTAATTTTCCCAAATGATGCTGATACGTTCGGAGCAACCGCCCGAAGACTGAGCGTGGAGTCGCGGAGGCGCTGGAATAAAAGCGGTCGCGGATGGTGGAGTTGATGCCGGGCATGGCGTCTTGCTGGGTCTTTTCAAGAACAGCAAAGAGCCTTCCGAGGCGATAGCCTGGATTTGTGTTGGTTTCGTCTAGCATTTCAGTGATGTGTATTTGGTGATTGCGGATGAGCCATGCTTTCAAGATGGAGGCGCGGAGGTAGGAGACGTTGTCGAGCGTGCCTTCGCCCTGTTGCTTTTTCTCGACGACACGGATGCGGTTCATGACGCCCGTGATGAGGCTTTCCGGGTAGCGGGTGCCGAAGAGAATGGCGCGGATGAGGGCACCAACGAGAAGGGGGGGAATACCATCGGCGTCGCGCGAAGTTTGGCGGAGAAGTTGGAAAACCGTAGGCGCGAGTGGATCTGGATTCTTGGAGTTCGTTTCGTCCCACTGGCGAACGATGCGGAGGTCGTCGAAGTGTTTCTTGAGATTCACCAGGAGTTCGCCGAGCGTGCTGGTATTCCAGAAGCGGATTGAGAGGCGCGAGGCGTTTGGCGAGAGGCCGAGAATGTAATATGGGGTATCGGGGTTGCCGAGTTCGTCGGGTCCAATGTTGCCGCTTGCGAGGCGTTGCAAAATGCTCTGAATGCGATAAAGTGTGGCTGGATCTTCGGGTGTATTGCCAGAGATCATCCATGGCATGAGTTGCTCGGCGGGCGTGGGAGAATCAGTCCAGAAAACCGTGGTAGCATCGCCGAGACGGAACCGGCGCTCACGATTGCCAAGCAGCCAGTTGAGCGCATTGCAGTATGCGAAGGCGGCTTCTTCACTTATCGGAGAGTTGGCTCCTTGGCCGACTTTTTTAGCGTTCTCTTTACCAAAGGATTCGTAAGCTTGCTCGTTGAATGAAACGAGCTTCGCTCCGCTGCTTTGTGCTCCTGCTACTCCCTTGATCGCCGGATTATGGATTGCTGCAATGGTCGCTGGCTTGCCAGTCACAAGGCAAAATCCGTCGGGTTCTGACGATGATTCGTCCGTGTGGCTGGACCACCACGTTTTCACGGGTGTGACCTGGTGAACG
>CAIQXC010000809.1 GCA_903875675.1 Akkermansiaceae bacterium | reverse complement strand
GGCCTCCAAGGAATTTGTCGTCAAGGAAGACTTCATTCGCATTCCCACGAGATGCTCGACGAAGTCCATCAGGCACTGCTCGCCCGGGCCACCTCCTTGCGCGATTCTAACATGAAGCCATGCACCGATCTCGCCGCCTTCCACGCCCACTGGGCCCTGGAAAACCCCGGCTGGCTCTACACCCCGTGGGCCGGCACCCGCCAACAGGAAGAGGAACTCTCCAAACTACACAAAATTACCATTCGCTGCATCCCGGTCCCCGCCGCATCCCTGCCGCCAGGCCTCGCCACGGCCACTGGCAGCAAGTGCTTCCTCACCGGTGAGGAGACCCCAACCCGGGCAATTTGGGGACGAAGCTATTGATGCGGCGGGCCCTTGCGTGCCTGGCTTGCAGGGGCAGCATTCTTGGCACAGCGGGGACGACCCTGTCTGACTTCCTGGACCGCAGCGCCGGACTGGGGTATGCGAAGGGCTCGTTCATTCTCATGAGCCTGCTGGTCGGGGGGCTGGCGGTCTGGCACTGAAGCCAGAAATCCTTGTCGGTAAGCCACATCCAAGACACCGGCGCAGGGTAGGCCCGGGTTGGGAACGCTCGGCTCCTCGGCGATCCTTGCAAGCCTGCTCGCCAGACGGGTCATTTATACCCGCATCAGCCACAAGCGAGTGCCACTGCCGACCTGAGAAATCAGGGGGAAAATGCCGGAACAAATTCCTTGGCACTGGGTGACGGATGGGCTTTGCTAGCGGCACGCAAGTTTTTGTGCTTGCGGGCCACGACGTCTCAACCCAAAGCCACCCCATCCCATGCGCCCACTTCTATTGCTGCTCGCCACTGCCGCCCTGAGTGCGGCCCAAGCCCCACCCGCAGGATTCACCGCCCTGTTCAATGGCACCGATCTAACGGGTTGGCGCGGCGGGGATACCGCCGACCACCGGCGTTTGCTGGCGATGCCTGAGGAGCAGCGGGCCGAACTGCTCAAGACGTGGACCGCAGATATGCGCCAGCACTGGAAGGTGGTGGACGGCGAGCTCATCAACGACGGCGACGGCAAGTACGCCACGACCGACAAAGATTACGGCGATTTTGAATTGCTGGTGGAATACAACATGGCCCCAATGGGTGACTCCGGTATCTATCTGCGCAACGTCCCCCAGGTCCAAATCTGGGACCACAATAATGAGAAGGAATGGAAAAACGGGGCCCAAAAAGGCAGCGGCGGCCTGTGGAACAACAGCCCCGGCGCACCCGGTAAGGACCCCCTGGTGCTCGCCGACAAGCCCGCCGGCGAGTGGAACACCCTGCGCGTCGTGATGGTCGGCGCCCGCGTCAGCGTCTGGCTCAACGGACAACTGACCGTCGATCATGCGATCCTCGAAAACTATTACGACCGCAAGGTTTCCATTCCCAGCAAGGGTCCGCTGTGCCTGCAAACCCACGGTGCCCCAATCAAGTGGCGCCATCTTTATATCCGTGAAATCGCCGGTACCGAGGCTAACCAACTGCTGGAGTCCAAGGCCACCGATGGCTTCAAGTCCGTCTTCAACGGCAAGGATTTCGACGGCTGGGCCGGTGATATCGATAACTACGCCGTCGTGGATGGTGCCATCCGCTGCCGCCCCCAAAAGGGAGGTAACGTCTATCAAAAAGACGATCTAACCGACTTTGTGGCACGCGTCGAATTCAAGCTGCCGCCCGGTGGCAACAACGGCCTGTGCATTCGCTACCCGGGCAGCGGCGATACCGCCTACGGTGGCATGTGCGAATCCCAAGTGCTAGATGATAATTACGAGGCAGCGACTAACAGCAAGATCGACCCCCGCCAGGCGCATGGGTCGGCATACGGGATGGTGGCGGCGCAGCGCGGGTACCAGCGGCCGATCGGCGAATGGAACTTCGAAGAGGTGACCGTCGTCGGCCCGACCATCAAGGTGGAACTCAACGGCTTTGTGATCCTCGACGCCGATCTGAGCAAGGTGGACATGGCCACGGTGATGGGCAATAGCGCCCACCCCGGCAAGGATCGCACTCACGGGTATTTCGGCTTCGCCGGCCACAACGACCCAGTCGAATTCCGCGCCATCTCCATCCGCAACGTGGAAGCTAAAAAGTAGGCGTTTGGTTTATTTTTCCTCCGACACGTCCTGGTTGAAAAACACCTTGATAAATTTCATCCCCCTGGCGTCATCGAGGCCACGTTCGATGAGTTCTGCAGGCTAAGGCAGATCTGCTAGCTTCTCAATCATGATCCGGCCGTGGGAATCCGGGCCCCAATCCGTGCTTACCGTGGCACGCAGAGTGAGTGGCTCGTTAGAAAGTTGTGCCAGATCCAATTGATAGACATGATTCTGATTGCTGGCCCCCGACCACCCGAAATGCTTGTCGGTGGCCAGGACCTTGCCCTCCTGAATGATTTCCACCGCATGGATCTGATAGCGGCTTTTGCCGTGTTCATATTGGAAGGTGATGGCGTAGCGTCCGGCCCCCTTGATGCCTGTGCCCAGCTTCCAATCGACGACTTTCGGGGTGTCCGATGTCTCTGCCGGCGACCAATGCCCGATCACTTGGCCAGCACCCACAAGCGGCTTGTAGTGAACACCCAGTGCGGCCAAACGTGGCAAATGGGCACGCAACCGCTCTTCAAATTCATGGTAGTTGCGGTTGGCCGGGGATGACCAGACGACCTCGGCCAAGGCAACTGCTCGCGGATAGACAAGGGCGTCGATCTGGTCTTCCGACGGATGATGGTCCGTCCACATCTGCGCCTGGGCACCCAGCACATGCGCGCCTTGGGCTGCAGATAGCTCGTTAGGCACCGGTTCAAAGCTGTAAACTTTCTCCACTGGAGTATTGGGATAATCAAAATACGTCCACTCGGTTGGGGCCATCACCACGTCATGACCGGCTTTGGCGGCTGCGATGCCACCGCCCATTCCGCGCCAGGACATGACGGTGGCATTGGGAGCCAATCCGCCTTCCAAGATTTCATCCCAGCCGATCAGGCGGCGTCCCTTGGATTGCAGGAACTTTTCGATGCGCCTGATGAAGTAACTCTGCAACTCCTCACCATCCTTGAGCTTCTGCTCAGTCATCCTCGCCTGGCACAACGGGCAGCGAAGCCAACGCCCCTTGGGGCACTCGTCCCCACCAATGTGAATATATGGCCCGGGAAAAAGTTCTGATATCTGCCCGAGGACATCCTCGAGGAACGCATACGTTTTCTCATTGCCGAGGCAAAACTCCCACGGTCGCTCCACTTTGCCATCCTTGTCAGCCCGGGGCAATGGGCAATCCAATTCCGGATATGCTAACAAAGCTGGCGGTTCATGGCCGGGCATATCGATTTCCGGAACCACGGTGATATGCCTGGCCGCAGCATAGCGCAGCACCTCGCGAACCTCCTCCTGAGTGTAACTCCCGGGTTTGACTCCCGGCCCGCGGGTGGCTGCATCCAATAGCTTGGGACGTCCCTTGATTTCGATGGACCAAGTACCGAGGTCCGTCAAGTGCCAGTGGAAAATGTTAAATTTATGCAGGGCCATCAGATCGATGAAGCGCTCGACAAATGCCTTGTGCTGGAAGTCGTGTCCGGAATCGAGCATGAGACCGCGCCAGGCGAAGCGGGGCATGTCCTCGATGGTCACGCAGGGCACAGACCAAGCCACATCTTTAACCAGTGCGGTGGCGAAGATCTGGGGTGGCAGCAATTGCCGCAGGGTTTGGACTCCATAGAAAACTCCCGCTTGAGCGGCTCCCACAATACGAATCCCGTCCGGCGTCACCGACAATTGGTAACCTTCCTTACCCAGTTGCTTCAACCCCTCGTCTTGCGTCAGACGTATGATCCCCTTTGCCTCGTTCGGCAACTGCGGAACCAATTCCAAGGCTTTGCCCATCGCCGGCTTGAGGCTATCCACCAGTTGCCTCGCCGTCTCAGCGCTGGCCTCATCAAAGACGACCCGGGTCTCGGGGGTGAGAGTAAACGTGCCGGCAGAAACGAGCATCTTCATCGGCAAAGGCACAATCGCAGGGCCCACAATTTCGGCCGCCGCAAGGGACCATCCGATGGTGCCAATCACTGCGGCGATACACAACTTAGGAAATATCTGGCAAGCTCTCATAATGGATGGATTGAAGGAGTCTGTTTTCATAATGGGATTCATTCGAATTCAACGCACAGCACCGAACCAAGCTCGTCGATTGGCTTTTCAGGCAACCTCACCGTAAGCCTGCCAGTGGTTGAAACGAGATTTATTTCCAGAGGTTTGCGGTCTGCGCTGCCCAGAAGATAGGCCTGCTTCACTTTGCCCTTTGCGCCGCCGACCTCGAATATCCTATGAGCACCCTCGCCCGCCGAAGCCGCCGGCCACTTGAACAGATGAAAATACAGCTTTCCGGATTTGCCCCATGACCAGTCCGATGGTTGGACGGTGCAACGCCAGTTAGCCTGTGCGAGTTCATCGCCGAAGGGTGTTCTTCCGGCACCATAGATCGACTCACCATTCACCTTCAGCCATTTGCCCACCGTTCGCAGAATATCTTGGCTTGGCTGCGGAATACTTCCCTCACCGGTGGGCCCAACATTGAGCAGGTAGTTGCCACCCTTGCTGACAATATCCACCAGCTTGAACGTGATATTATCCGGCTGCTTCCAGTTGTTATCGTCGGTCTTATAGCCCCAGGTGTCGTTGATGGTGGCGGCCGTCTCCCACTCGCCCGCCAGAATATTGTTAGGAATCTCATTATCTCCCATGGACTGGTAATCATGCAGGTTTCCCTCCCCCAAGCGGCTGTTGATCAGGGTATCGGGCTGGATTGAATGGACAAGGTCCACAAAGCGCTTGGAGCGTTCCGCAGTCATCATGACGGGGACGTCAAACCAGATCAAGCCGATCGGACCATAGTTAGAGAGCAACTCCCTGACTTGAGGAAGTGACTTTTCGCGCAAATACTGGTCGAAATCTTTTTCTTTATCGGGTTTAAAGTCCCAGTCATTCATGCCGCCGTTGGGCTCGTGCCAATCGGTTGCCTGTGAGTAGTAAAAGCAGAGTTTGAGGTGGTGCTTGGAGCACGCGGCCTGGAGGTCTTTCATGGGGTC
>CAIQXC010000808.1 GCA_903875675.1 Akkermansiaceae bacterium | reverse complement strand
CTCGATTCCGCCATGGAATCCATCAAGCGCACCTTCGCCCGCCGCGCCACCACCTCGCTGCTCTCGGGCCGCGACGGCTTGCTGCCCATGGCCTCCGAAACCCTCACCTCCGCCGACGACATGGAACTCGTCACCTGGCTCGTCGTCATTGTCACCAAGCTCCCCTCCTTCATCTCCCTCGTCTGCGACCAGAAGACCAACCGCAGCAAGAAGGACAACCACGGCATCCGCCCGCTGCCCAATCTGGAAACCAAGTTCGTCGCCGCCGACACCCTCATCGGCCTGCCGATTCCTGAACCCGACCTCTTTATCACCTCATTAATCGCGCCCATCGAAAAGGAAATCGAAGATGCCTACCACGGCCACTTCAGCATTCAGCGGCGCGACCAAAAACTGACGTTGCAGAAGAAAATCAAAACTCTCCGCCTGAAACTCGCAGACACCATTGTTAATGGTCTCGGAGCAAAAAAGAATGCCGAGATCACTCAGAAAGCAAGACACGTTGCCGAATGGGATCCCTTCGATCCACAATCCACGGCCGATTTCTTTGACCCGCATTGGATGTTCGGACGATCCCTGAAGGACGGGTTCGACATTGTAGATTTCGACGAGGACGTTTTTGAGTCTGCCACCGTTAAGACCTGCATTCTGCTCCTTGGGAAAACACCGTCAAAACAGCACAACGTCAAAGTGGCCATCGTGAGCGCAGCACGTGATGTCGAGTCACTGAACATTCGTTCAATTTCCCAGGACAAGTTCGCCAAGAACTACAAAAGCAATTTCGATTTGTCCTCGGAAACTTCTTTCGACGCCATCAAGAGCAAGATGTCAGCCGGTTCTGTGTCCCTAGGAAGCCTGCTCGATGTGTCCTTTGGCCTAAAGACAGGTGACGATGAAAAATGCCTCTCCATGCACCCCTCAACCCAGCAGCATAGAAAGCTACTTCGTGGTCAGGATATTGGACGCTACACGGTGAAGTTTAAGGGAGAGTACCTTCAGTGGAAAGCATCAGAAAGCTGGAATCCACGGCCCGGAAAGCACTCAGGAAGCCGAAACCATGAAATTTCATCCACCTGTGCACGCTCTTCGAAACCCTCTACGACGGCACCCACCCACTCCGCAAAGCCCTCGACAAACTCCAAACCCTCGACACCGTCCGCATCATCGAAGGCAAGGCCTGATCAAACGTCTCGACTCACTCAGCAAACCGATTTATCCATTCTTCCAAGCCAATGAAAAATCCCGAAATCACCCAGAGCCACAAAGATGTAGTGGAACGGCAGATGCAACGACTGGCGCTGCGCAATCCTTCATGGAGAATCAAGGAAACGGACTTCAAGAAGCTCTATCCGTATCTGGCGGTTCAGAAGATCACCTTTCTGCAGGATGATGAAATCTGGGAACTCCTTCAGTGGACGGATTTTCACGAAACCGGCAAGCAGGAGGAATTGCTGGATGCCTATTTGATTCTCGATCAGGGTGACGAAATCGAGCTTAAATTGTTCCAATTCAAGTTCCGGGACAACTTCGCGGGCGGTGTTTCCACCAAGGAACTGTATGCCTTTGTGGACCGGATGAACCGAGTTTTCCTCCGGGCCGACTTGCAGGATGAGGCGACCTTGGAAGCTTTTGTCGAAGTCAGGCAGGCCGTCGAAGAGGCCAGGAAATCCAACCCGAAAGCCAAGCGGATTCGGATTCAATGTTTCTTCGTCGTCAATGGCCAGGACGTGAGCCGCACCGATCAGGGAAAAGTGGACGAAATCCGCAACATATACGCTCAGGACCGCCAGACTTACGGCTTCACCTTCGAGACTTACGGCATCCATAAACTTTACGATCTCATCACCCAGGGACGGGTGCCGATCGCGGGCGAGATGATCGAGATGCTCACCGATCGCAGTCCGGAACCGTTCCTTCTGCACGACATTGGCAAAAACCCAAACGGAATGCCGCTGAAAGTCGCGGTCGGATTCGTCAATGTAAACCAGTTCACTCGACTGGTGGACCGTTACAGCAACAACGAACTCTTCGAGATGAACGTCCGCTATTTCCTTGGAGCCGGACGTGAGGTGAATCGGCGGATCATCGAGACCATTACCAGCGACCGCAGTCCATGGTTTGGCTTCATGAACAACGGCGTGAGCATCACGGCGGAAAAGATCGTGGTGGACCGCCCGTCCAGCGGCGGAAAAATGCGCATCCACCTCGAAAACCCGCAAATCATCAATGGCTGCCAGACCGTGAACGCCCTCTACCACGCAAAATACAGCAAGGAGCTGAAGGATCGGTTCCAAGGGAATTCTTCCGTCATGGTCCGCATCTACGAAATTGATAAGGAGAACCGCGCTTTCCTCGATGCATTGATCATCGCGACCAATTCCCAAAATGCGATTCGCCCACAGGATCTACTCTCAAACGATCCCATTCAGAAGGTTTTGCAGCGCACCATGGGATCCTACGGCGTCGGTTACGAACGAAAAGCAGGCGAGGATCTACCCGCCCGGCTGGGTCATAAATCGATTCTTTCCAAAGAGGACGCCGCCGCCGCCTACATCGGCATCATCGAGGGAACACCTTCAAAACTCAGAAACTCTCTCAGCCGCCGGGAATTCTTCAGCCGCGGGGATGATTACTATCGTGTCTTCGCGCTCATCGAGCCTGAGAACGACGAAAAACCTGAAGATGCAGCCAGGCGGATTAGTGAGGAAACCGAACTCGACGCAACCGGCCGGCGGCGCTGTTTGGAAATCCTGATCGCATGGATACTGCGTGAGGAATGCGGCAAGCGCATCGGCGCCGAGACCGACAAAAAGAAAAAGGGAGCACTTCGAAAGGCGACCTATTTTCTCGGCTGGCTCATCAGCCTGGCGGTTCAGGACAAGATCGTGGCTCTACTGGATAAACATCAACAGAATCCGGCCAATCCATCTGTGAAAGAAGCGTTCGAACAACTTGCCCAACATGCATGCACAGCATGGTTTGATAAGTCCGTTGAACAGTTCCACAAGACCCAGAAAGCATTCATCAAACAGCACGGGGGCAACGAAGACTCAACTCTTAAGAATACAAGGTTTGTGGAACTTCTCGCGGACAACTGGCCTGACAAAAAATAGTCCACGGGTTCGCACAAGCATGAAATCCACCGCCCGCTTCTCCGTCGATCCCCGGCTTTCCGCCCTCCTCGGTGAAAGCTACACACCCGTGGTTCGTTCACCCTGCGTGGAATCCGCAGTCCTGAGTCCCGGAATCATTTGAGTGCCATGGGCGTGGGGGACCATGTGCTTTTCTACCACAGCCAGCAGGAGCGGGCGGTGGTCGGTCTCTTGGAAGTTTTTCGGCAAAAAGAAGAAAGGCGAGATCACCCCGCATACCGATTACTTCCCCACGATTCTGCAAGGGCTTGTGGATGCCCATGCTTGGAGAAAATCGCTTGGTGCGAGCCATCCCGAAAATGCCCGTCACTTGAAACGCATGCCTCGTGCGACTTGCTGGTCCGGAGGCGGGCCGCGTTCAGTCGATACTCGCTGCGCCGAAATATGGCACCAAGGCGGTGGGGATTCGGATGCTGCCGTCAGGTTGCTGGCATTGCTCCAGCAAAGCGACGTAGAGCCGGGGCAGGGCGGTGCCTGAGCCATTGAGGGTGTGGGGAAAGCGGTTGTTCCCTTCGCTGTCCTTGAAGCGCAGTCGCATACGGCGGGCTTGGTAATCGCCGAAGCACGAGCAACTGGAGACTTCGAGGTACTTGCCGTGGCCGGGGGCCCAAACTTCGATGTCGTAGGTTTTTGCGGAGGATTGGCCGACATCGCCGCTGCACAATTCAATGACTCGATAATGCAAGCCGAGGTTTTGGAGGATGGACTCGGCATGGCCGGTGAGTCGTTCCAGCACCTCAAAGCCGGTGTCTGGATGGACGATTTGGACGAGTTCGACCTTGTCGAATTGGTGCATGCGGATGATGCCCTTGTTATCACGGCCGGCGGATCCCGCCTCGCGACGGAAGCACGGGGTGTAGGCGACCATTTTCACAGGCAGCGCGGCTTCAGGCAGGAGGGTGTCGCGATAGAGATTGGTGACGGGCACCTCGGCGGTGGGAGCTAGAAACAACGAGTTGCGCCCGTCAGATTCGGCAGGCTCGGTGCCGTACATGTCACCCTCAAATTTCGGCAGCTGGCCGGTGCCTTCCATGCACTCGCGTTTGACGAGATGGGGGACGTTGACTTCCTCGTAGCCGTTGGCGGTCTGTGTATCTAGCAAAAAATTGATCAGGGCGCGTTCGAGTCGGGCACCGCGGCCTCGATAGACGGCGAAGCCGGCACCGGCGATGCGGATGGCGTCGTCCCAGTGGATCAAGCCAAGGGCGGTAGCCAGTTCGACGTGATCCTTGGGCTGGTCGATGGTGGGCCGGGTACCCCACTCACGGACGACGGGATTGGCGGACTCGTCATTGCCGATCGGGCAGGCCTCGTGGGGGAGATT
>CAIQXC010000807.1 GCA_903875675.1 Akkermansiaceae bacterium | reverse complement strand
GCAGCGGATCGTCGGCATCCTCGACGCAGCGTTTGAGGGCCTCGCCACCGCCAAAGCCAACGCCGAAAAGAACCTCCTCAACGCCCGCGCCCTCTTCGACAGCCACCTCCAAGCCGTCTTCTCCCAGCGGTCCCTGAGCGGAGCCGAAGGGCGCGGGATGGGGTGGGTGGAGAAGACTTTCGAGGAAGTAGTTCATGCCGACTGCTCACTCTCATATGGCATCGTTCAACCGGGAGAGGAATACGCTAATGGACTTCCGATCGTCAGGCCTACTGATCTAGGAGCAGGAACGATCTGTCTGGATGGCTTGAAGCGAATCAATCCAAAACTGGCAGACGGATACAAACGAACGACACTCCAAGGTCATGAGTTACTGCTCTGTGTTCGAGGAAGCACTGGTGTCGTTTCCAAGGCTGCACCGGAACTCGCCGGCGGAAATGTCACTCGTGGGATTGTCCCAATCCGGTTCGACAGCAAGCTGATCACCCAAGACTTCGGGTATTACTTGGTTTGCTCGGGGCCGGTTCAGAGTCAGATTAGCGAGAAGACATATGGCACCGCTCTAATGCAAATTAACATTCGTGACCTTCGAGTCCTTGAACTTTCGTTTCCGAGTATCAAGGAGCAATGCTCGTTGGTTGAAAAGCTAGACGCACTCACCACCGAAACCCAACGCCTCGCCGCCATCTATCAGAAGAAGCTCACCGCGCTGGAGTCGCTGAAGAAGTCGCTGCTGCACCAGGCGTTCACTGGCAATCTCTAACCATGTCCTTGAACCTTAATCCTGAGAAGGCGCTCATTTTCCGCATCGTGCATGTGGCAAATGTGCCATGGATTTTGGATCAAGGGCTGCATTGCCGGAACTCTGCGGAACAGGATCCGAACTTCGTGAACATCGGGAGTGCTGACTTAATCGACAAGCGTTCGCGCCGTCAGGTGCCGGTTCCTCCGGGCGGAGTGTTGAGCGATTATGTGCCGTTCTATTTCACGCCGTTTTCCATTATGATGCTCAACATCAAGACGGGCTACGGTGGCATCACACGCCGGGAGAACCGGGACATCGTAATTTTCGTTTCCTCGATCCACCGCTTGCAGGAACTCGGCCTGCCCTTTTTATTCACCAACCAGCACGCCTACCCGGTGGACACGGAATTTTACCAGCAGACGGAGGATCTTGTGCAAATTGATTGGTCCCTGCTGCGGAGCAAGAATTTCAAGACCAGCGACGACGACCCTGGCAGGCAGGTCCGCTATCAGGCCGAGGCGCTGGTTCACCGGCATGTGCCATTGCAGGCATTGCTCGGAATCGGCTGCCATGACGGGCAGGTCCATGAGCGGCTACAATCGATGGTTGACGCCCGTCGCCTTGCCCTTACCATTAAAACAACCGCCAACTGGTATTTCTGACATGATCCGCTTCACCCAAGGAAATTTGCTTGAAGCCCCGGTCGAAGCCGTGGTGAACACGGTCAACACCGTGGGCGTGATGGGCAAGGGCATCGCCCTGATGTTCAAGGAGCGGTTTCCGGAGAATTGCGCGGCCTACGGGGCCGCCTGCAAGGCGGGTGAACTCGAAGTGGGACGCATGTTTGTGACGGCGGGGGTGGAACTGGACGGCCCGCGCTGGATCATCAATTTCCCGACGAAAAAACACTGGCGGCACCCGACCAAGCTGGAGTGGATTCACTCGGGGCTAGACGCGTTGAAGCAAGAGATCCGCGACAGGGGAATTCGTTCAATCGCCATCCCGCCTCTGGGTTGTGGCAATGGCGGCCTGGATTGGCAAGTCGTGCGGCCCTTGATCGAAGCCGCGTTTCGTGATTTGGCCGGGGTGGAGGTGGTGGTGTATGAGCCGACCACCAAATACCTGAATGTGGCCAAGAAACAGGGCGTGGAGAAACTGACGCCCGCCCGGGCGATGATCGCCGAGGCGGTGCGCCGGTATTGGGTGCTGGGCATCGAATGCACGTTGCTGGAAGCCCAAAAACTCGCGTGGTTTCTCGAACGCGCCATCGAGCGGGCCGGGCTGGAAAATCCGCTGGACCTGCGGTTTGAGGCCAATCGCTACGGTCCCTTCGCCATCCGCCTGACCCATTTGCTCAACGGTTTGGATGGCAGCTACCTGCACTGCGACAAGCGGATGGCCGATGCCGATCCGTTTGACACCATCTGGTTTGAGGAGAGCAAGCGGGAGCGATTGGAACTGTATTTGAGATCCGAGGAGGCGCGGGCTTGGCTGCCCGTGCTGGACGCCACCGATGCCTTGATCGACGGATTCCAGTCGCCGCTCGGCATGGAAGTTTTGGCCACGGTGGATTGGTTGCAGGCCCGCGAAGGCACGCCATTGACGCTCGACGGAATGCGGCATGGCCTGAGCCAATGGCCTGCCGGCACCGCTGCCGCCGAGCGCAAGCAACGACTTTTCAGTGATCGCATTCTGAGTCTGGCCATCGAGCGGCTGCAATCCGTCGCCCTCGCATGAACGAAGCCGAAACCCGAGCCGAACACATTGATCCCGCCCTCAAGGCGGCGGGCTGGGGCGTGGTGGAAGGCAGCAAAATCCTGCGCGAATATCCCATCACGCCTGGCCGCATCGAGGGCCACGGCAAACGCGGCAAGGGACTCACTGCGGATTACGTGCTGGTCTATCGCAACCGCAAGCTGGCCGTGAACGAGGCCAAGGCTTGGGACAAGCCGTTGACGGAAGGGGTGGCGCAGGCCAAGGATTACGCGGGCAAGATGACCGTGCGCTTTGCCTATGCCACCAACGGCCAGGGCATCTACGCCATCGACATGGAGACGGGCAAGGAAGGCGAAATTGCCGCCTATCCCACGCCGGAAGAACTCTGGGCCATGACCTTTGCAGAGGAGGACGCATGGCGCGACCGCTTCGCCGCCGTGCCATTCGAGGACAAGGGGGGATCGCACCCGAGCCGCTACTATCAGGACATCGCCGTCGAGCGCGTGATGCAGTCCATCGCCGCCGGCATCATGCGCATTCTCCTCACACTGGCCACGGGCACGGGCAAGACGTTCATCGCGTTCCAAATCGCGTGGAAATTGTTTCACGCCCGATGGAACTTGACCGGGCAGCCGACCCGCCGGCCGCGCATCCTGTTCCTCGCCGACCGCAACATCCTGGCGAATCAGGCGTACAACGCTTTCTCCGCTTTCCCCGAGGACGCGCTGGTGCGCATTGATCCCGACAGTATTCGGCAGAGGGGTCGCGTGCCGACCAACGGCAGTCTGTTCTTCACCATCTTCCAGACATTCATGTCAGGCCCGCCGAAGGATGGGCAGCCATCGCCCTACTTCGGGGAGTATCCGCCGGACTTCTTTGACTTCATCGTCATCGACGAGTGCCATCGCGGCGGCGCAAACGACGAAAGCAACTGGCGCGGCATCCTGGATTATTTCGCTCCAGCCGTCCAACTGGGTCTCACCGCCACGCCCAAGCGCAAGGATAACGTGGACACCTACGCCTACTTCGGCGACCCGGTCTATATCTACTCGCTCAAG
>CAIQXC010000806.1 GCA_903875675.1 Akkermansiaceae bacterium | reverse complement strand
TCAACAAGCGTCAATCGTCAATCCATCCGGTTTTGGAGAACTTGACTCCTTCACAGGGACTCTAGGTTCAAGGACTCCGAGGCACGGCAGGGGGGGATTGGAAAATTTCACCCTTGGATGAATTTTTTCGGAATGCGCTTGGAGCCTTGCCGAATAGCCGCTAAACAGAGCGTAAGGAACAACGAACCACCATTCCACCCTAGATCCAACAGGTATATGAAATCCCAAACTCGTCGTGAATTTGCCAAGCTCACCTTGGCCGCCCTGCCCGCCGCAGGTTTGCTATCTGTCATGAACCAGCTCAGCGCCGCCGATGCGCCGGCCCCAGTGGCGGCAACTCCGAAGCCGCCCGGCGTGAGAATCGGCCTCAACGTCCCCTACAGCTTCGGTAATCCGCTCATGAGCGGCGACGAGATCCTCAAGAATTGTGCCGAGCTCGGCCTCACTGGCGTTGAGTTGAGAACCCAACCGGTGGAAGCGTTTTTAGGAGCGCCCGCCAAAGCTGATAAACTCGCCGAGTGGCGCAAATCGGTTTCCATCGATCGAGTGAAGGACTTCCGCCAGAAGTATGAAGCAGCTGGCGTGCCCATCGAAATCGTCAAAGTGGACGGACTTTTCAAAATGACGGATGAAGAACTCGATTATGTGTTCGCCTTGGCCAAGGCACTCGGCGGCCGGGCCATTTCCTCGGAGATCTCCCTGCTGGATGCCGATCTCAAACGCCTCGGAAGCTTTGCCGATAAACACCAATTCATGGTCGCATATCACGGTCACGCCGCCACCACCCCGGCAGATTGGGAAAAAGCATTCACTTTCGCCAAGTTCCACGGGGCAAACGTGGATCTCGGGCATTTCGTTGCCGGTAACAATATATCTCCGGTGCCCTTCATCAAACAGTACCACGAGCGCATCTCCCACGTCCATGTCAAGGACCGCAAACTGAAGAATGGACCTAACACCCGATTCGGCGAGGGCGATACACCCATCGTCGAGGTCCTGCGCCTGATCCGCGACAACCAATGGAATATCCAGGCAACCCTCGAATTCGAATACCAAGTGCCCGCCGGCTCCACCCGCATGGCCGAACTCGCCCGCGCCGTCAAATTCTGCCGCGACGCCCTCGCCTAACCCAAGAACCGAAATGGGAGGTTACTTGCGCCGGATGAAGGGCAAGCCGGGCAAGGCGGAAGGGACCACCGCTGCAGCAAACAAACTGGCCCTTATTGTTTACGCAATGATAAAAAGCCAAAGGGAAGAATCAGCGTTTCCGGCGAGTTGTCACCAACACTCCGTTACCTAACGACAGCAACTTTGGCTTTTCAAGGGCTCTAGCCTCGGGCAATCTCTCCCCCCCTGATGCAAACCAGCCGCCTTGCGATTTTGAGAGCCATGTTAGTTCTAGTGTTTGGTTTTTGCCAGACCTTGAGCGCCGCGTCCTTGGGGATTTTAGTGAATCATTTGGGTTACGACTCACGGGGGACCAAAAATGTGGTGGTGCAAAGTACCGAGGCGAGCGAGGCCGGGCCATTCCAAGTGCTCGATAGCCAGGGCCGCATCGCCTTTGATGGGTTGCTGCGGGGCCTTGGTGCGGTGGCTGGTTGGCAGGGCCGGTTCTATCAGCAGGGGGATTTTTCGGCGTTGGTGCAGCCGGGGAAGTATCGGATCCAGGTGCGGGATGTGCGCTCGGAGGTGTTCACCCTTGGCGAGCGGGTGCTGCCGGAGGCTTGTCTATCCGACATGTTGTATTACTTCCGGATCCAGCGTTGTTCGGGAATTTACGATAGGACCGACCGCAGTCTGGGTTTTTTTGGTGATGCGAAGCGTCCGCGGGTGGACGTCCACGGCGGCTGGTATGATGCCTCCGGTGATGTCTCAAAATATATCGGTTGTCTCAATGAGGGCAATTACATGAGTGCGCAGGAGTCGCCGATGGCGGTGTGGAATTTCCTGCAATCCGCCGAGTTGCTTCGCAAACAGAAGAGCCAGCCCTTGCGAGCATTGATTCCGATGCTAACTGAGGAGGCATTGTATGGGGCGGATTTTGTGTTGCGGATGCAGGACCCCAGCGGATATTTTTATACCTCGGTGTTTGATAGTTGCAGCAAGGATCCCGGACAGCGGGAAATTTGCTCGTTCAAGGGCCTGAGTCATCCCAAGAACAATCGGATCCAAGCGGGCTATCGCGAGGGCGGTGGCATCGCCATCGCAGCGCTGGCCCGCATCAGCACGCTCAAGCAAAGCGGCGACTATTCGCCCGAGCGATATTTGGCGGCGGCAGAGTTGGGCTTCAAGCACCTGCAGGCCCATAACTTGGAATATTTGCCCAATCACCAGGAGAATTTGCTAGATGACTATTGTGCTCTGCTGGCCGCCACCGAATTGTTCAACGCCACCAAAAATCCCACCTATCAGGAAGCAGCCCGCTCGCGTGCCGAAGCCCTGACGAAGCGCTTGGCCAACGATGAAAAGTACAGGGGTTGGTGGCGGGCCGGCGATGACGCCGAGTGGCCGTTTTTTCATGCGGTGGATGCCGGATTGCCGGTGGTGGCGTTGCTGCGTTACCTACAAATTGAGGATGACGCCGCACGCAAGGCGGCTATCGGCAAGGTGGTGGATACGTCGCTCCAATTTGAGTTGGCGATCACCAATGAGGTGACGAATCCGTTCGGCTACGCCCGGCAATATATCAAGGACGCAGATGGAAAACGTGGCGCATTTTTCATGCCCCACCGAAATGAAACCGGTTATTGGTGGTTGGGCGAGAACGCCCGGATTGCCTCGCTGGCTGCCGCCGCTCTGCTGGGATGTCAATTGGCAACCCCGGAAGCTGCTGCCGACTTGCGAACTTATGCCGGCAACCAGGTCAACTGGATCCTCGGTCTCAATCCGTTTGATATGTGCATGCTCCAGGGCAAGGGTCGCAACAACCCGGGTGACTACGAGGCGGGAGCGCCAAACCCGCCGGGCGGGATTTGCAACGGCATCACCTCGGGTGTCCAGGACGAGCGGGACATTGCGTTTCAGCCGGTGCCCTATGGTCGGCGGGCTGATTGGAGTTGGCGCTGGAAGGAGCAATGGATTCCGCACGCCTCATGGCTCATTCTGGCCCTGGCAGCCGATGCCAGCGCACGCTGAGATGCGGTGTTGATTCTGAGTTTGGCTGGGCTTGGCAAAGCGGCAGGATGTGGCAGACTCAGTGGCGATGGCCGACATCATCCCGCCGGAAGTCTTGCTCAATGCTTACGCCCAAGGGGTTTTCCCGATGGCGGAAAGGGGCGGAATTGCTTGGTACCGGCCAGAAATGCGCGGATTGATTCCACTCGACGAGCGGTTCCACATCCCCCACGGCCTGCGGCGTGCGCTCAAGCGGCGGCCCTTCGAGTTGCGCTGGAACACAGCCTTTCGCGAAGTGATGTTGGCGTGCGCCCAGCGGCCGGAGACCTGGATCGACGAGGTGATCGTGGACAGTTATGAGTGGCTGCACCGGCTCGGCTTTGCGCATTCGGTGGAATGTTGGGATGAAGACGGCTTGCAGGGAGGGCTTTATGGTGTGGCCTTTCGCGGCGCGTTCTTTGGCGAGAGTATGTTTTCTCGCAAAACCGACGCGTCCAAAATTGCCTTGGTCGAACTGGTGACGGGCCTGCGCAAGGCAGGTACAATTCTATTAGACACGCAGTGGATGACCGATCACTTGAGGCAGTTTGGCGGTTACCAGCTGGCCCGCAAGAAATACGAACGGGCCTTGGCGGCGGCGCTTGAAGTGGATGGAAGCCTGGGGGAGGGGATCGTCCCGTAAGCGCTAACCTAACCCAGTGTATTAAGAAATGAGCAAACGTGGGTGACTGCCCAAATTTTCCATTGCCTTCTGATTGATGATTGCTGAGTGATAATTTTTGATTTTTGATGGGTCTGGTGATGACACCTCGCAGTTGGTGAGGCGGCTCACAGGCGGGCCAGGATGGCGGCTCCCATGGCGGCGGTGCCGACGAGCGTTTCGCCGGTGCGGCCGGTGGCGATGTCGCCGGTTCGCAGGCCATCGGCGATGGTTCGTGCGACGGCGGTCTCGATGGCATCGGCGGCTTGGATTTCGCCCAGGGAGAAGCGCAGCAGCATGGCGAGGGAGAGGATTTGTGCGATGGGGTTGGCGATGCCCTGGCCTGCGATGTCGGGGGCGGAGCCGCCTGAGGGTTCGTACAGGCCGAAGTAAAGGCCGTTGTCCTTGCGGACGCCGAGCGAGGCGGATGGGAGCATGCCCAGAGAGCCGGAGATCATGGCCATTTCATCGGAGAGGATATCGCCAAACAAGTTTTCGGTGACCAAGACGTCGAACGAGCCGGGTCGGCGGATGAGCTGCATGGCGGCGTTATCGACATACATGTGGGAGAGTTCCACTTCGGGGAATTCGCGGGCGATTTCGATGAGTGTTTCGCGCCACAGCACTGAGGAAGCGAGCACGTTGGCCTTGTCCACCGAGAGCAGGCGTTTTTTGCGGCCCATGGCGGCGGTGAAGGCGACGCGAGCGATGCGCTGGATCTCACTCTTGTGGTAAATCATGGTATCGAGGGCCACTTCCTCGCCATTTTCCTCGTGGCGGCCTTTGGGTTTTCCAAAGTACACGCCGCCGGTGAGTTCTCGCACACAGAGGACGTCGAAGCCGTCGGCGATGAGTTCTTGTTTGACAGGTGAGGCATGGGTGAGAGCTGGCAGGCAAACGCCGGGGCGCAGGTTGGCAAACAGGCCGAAGTGCTTGCGCAGGGGCAGCAGGGCCCCACGTTCCGGCTGTATCTCCGGTGGCAGCGACTCCCATTTCGGGCCTCCCACCGAGCCAAATAGAATCGCGTCGGCGGCTTCGCAGGCAGCCACGGTGGCTGGTGGCAGAGGGTGGCCGGTGGCGTCGATGGCCGCCCCGCCCACCAGGTGTTGGCTGCTGGAAATGGCAAATCCAAAGCGTGAGGCTGCGGCTTCGAGGATCCGAAGGGCCTCGGTCATGACTTCCGGGCCGATGCCGTCTCCGGCCAGAATGGTGATGCGGTGCGTGCGTGACATGCGCCGGACCTTGGCGGCTGGCCTCAGTCCTGGCAAGGCGGGAAATCGGAGATTAGCAGCCAGGATTGGGTGGTCCGCCCAATCCTGGCAATTTAGCGCTCTGATCGAAAAATGGGCATCCTGCCCGTGAGGGAAGACAGCGCTTCCAGCCTATCTGTGCATGAAACGACAGGCTGGAAGCCCTTCGTCCACGACAGGCTGGAAGCCTATCCTCCTATTAAAGCAACAGGATTGGGCGGCCCGTCGGCTGTGTTAGACGTCCAGCCAAACCCTCTGCCACCATTGAATCTCCCATGCACAACAGAAATTTCCCACCCGGTGGAATCTCAAACAGATTTCGAGCAACCCGCCGTTCCCATGTGAAAATCCCAGCATGGCCTTGCACAGCGGGCCATCCCCGTGCATCCTCGTCCCAGCATGCAGAGCGTCACCGATAAATTGAAAAATTTCCTTCAGTATGTGGCTGTCAAGTTGATTGACGAGCCTGCCCAGGCGCAATTGAAAGTGGCGGAGGTCGGTCCCAAGCGCTTGCGTTTCAAGCTGGTGCTGGCCCAGGCCGACGTGGCGATGTTGATTGGGCGCAATGGTTTCACGGCCTCGGCCATCCGCAGTGTGCTCAAGGCAGCTGCCGAGCGCGAGGGGGTGCAAGTGTCGCTGCAAATCCATTCGCACGAGGAGGAGGCGGAGATGATGGCCAGGGAAGCTTCCGCCCAGATCCAAGATCCGAGACACCAAGATCCTGGACGAAGAAACCCTCAATAACATCGGTTTGATCGCGACCCAGCGCAATGCCCAGATGTTGCTGGCGTCCGATACCCCGGAGTTGCTTCCTCTTTCTTGGCGGTCGCGGGCGGAAAGTTCGCCCGCAGCCTCGGACCTTGGTCAGCTGGTGTGGTCCGTGATTCCGGCTTCGTTTCTCCGTGGAGACAGGAGGCTTTGATTCGCTGTGCTCACCCCTCGCGGACCTGCCCTCCGGGCAGTCTATCTCCGCTGCGCTCCGGTTTGCATGAGGTGGTTTGTACCGGCGTGCCTTTGATCGCCGATGTGCATGAGTTGCCTCTTGTCGAGGCGGCGGGTTCATTGGCGATTCGTGGTCATCGGCGGTCATCGACACGCCGCTATCAATCCTACAAATTTCTAGCGTGGTATGCCTCAGCCCCAGCGAAATGCGAAGAGGACTTCGGCGTGAGTTCAGTCGAACGATTGATGATTGTCGATTGATGATTGTTGATTTCTGATGTGAGCTTGAAAGTGCGCCCTGCGACAATCAAGTTCCCGCCACTCAGGGCTTTGGCTGGCGCCAGATGATTGCTGATTTTTGGTTTACTAGCAGGCAATACACGACAGCGTTGGGTTAAGGAGTTAGCCGGTGGTCAGGCGGGCGCGCCAGAGGGCGAGGTCCGGGAGTTGGCGGGAATGCAGGGCGGCCAGGCAGGCGAGTGGGGGTATGGTCGGAAGCCGGGCCAGGGACCAGGCATAAGCGGCGTGTTCGAGGGCGTCTTGGTAGTCGCTGGCCCGCAGGCAGGAGGCGGCTGCCATGGTGTGATGGAGCGCGGCGGCGTGGGCGGCGGCGGCTCTGGTGAGATCGCAGCCGCAACGAGGGCAGTGAGTCGGCCCGGAGCTGCATGGATCGGTTTTTTTGCAGACCGGGCAGCGGCGCAGAACGGTGGTGAATGTGGCGGGCATGGGTTTCAGTCTTCGAGATAGAAGAGCAGATCGGATAGGCTGTCGAGGCCGGTCCCGAGGCTGGTCCAATCGCCGGCGGCAATGGCGTGGCGGGACTTCTCCAGCAGAGCGTTGATTTCCGCAGAGTCCTCGGGAGAGATGTCTTTGGCGAGCAGGGCTTCGGCCTGGCGACGGAGTTGTTTGGCGGTTTGGAGGAGTTCGTTAGAATCTGGCTCGGCGGCGTTTGGCTGCGGCGTGAAGGTTTCAATGAAGCTGGCGTCCTCTTCATCGCTGAACTCATCGTCTTCGTCTTCTTCATCGTCGTCGTCGTCTTCATCGTCGTCATGAACGGGGCCGGCGAGCAGGTCTGAGATGCGCAGCCGGGAGGCCTCGAGATCGACTGGAGCGGCGAGGTTGTGGGTGTCGAGGGTGACGGTTTTGGTGAGTCCGGTGTTTTTTTCGGTGGCAGTGACTTTGAGCATGCCATTGAGGTCGAGGCCGAAGGAGATGAGGATGGGTGAGTTGTCGGGTGAGTTGGGATCGAGTCCCTCGCACATGAATTTGCCGACCAAGCTATTGAGTTCCGGTTCGCGGTGCTCGCCTTGGTAGGCAGTGATTTCCACGGCTTTCTGGCCTGGATACATAGTGAAAAACACCTCGGACTTGGTGACAGGCAGCGGGCTGTTGCGGGGGATGAGCGGCACGCAGACGAGGGAGGCATGCCCATACAATCTGTCGTTTTCAATGGTGGAAGTGCTGAAGGTATGGGGGGTGATGTC
>CAIQXC010000805.1 GCA_903875675.1 Akkermansiaceae bacterium | reverse complement strand
GAGTAAGTCGCTGTAATCCGTTGATTATCAATGCTTGAAATTTGAGGCTTTTCACAATTTTTCAGATGAGTCATGCGGCGACTTACTCTCCAACTCTATCCGCCCACCCGGCGGTTGCTGCTCGCATGGTAACATTTGTTAGAAATGTTACTCGTCCACCCACAGTCTCACAGTTAGAGAATTCGACTTGCTCGTTCCGTTGTCGAAAACGAGGTCGAACACTGAGTTCTAATCACGGCAGTTTCCACGGGGCCCGCTGAGCGGCATACTCGGCTTTTGGCAACAGCACGTAAACCGGCTTGCGGGCCGGATCCAGGTGGCTGATGAGATCGCGCAATTTCACCTCGGCCATGGTGGTGCAGCCCGCCGTGGGCTTCCCCCCATCCGCACGCCAAATATGGAAAAAAATCGCAGAGCCGGCATGGGCGGCCACCTTGGGCGGGGCATTGTGGGCGATGAACAATTTCAACGCATGAGCCGGGTCATCTTGCTTCATCTGTTGTTGATTTTCCCAGGTGCTGGCCGGTACGTGGTCGAGCAGCAGGTGCCGGTTATAGTTTGGCGACGCTGGATCCTCGACCCACAAATCGCGTTGGCCGATCTGATGATAGGGCCACTTCGGATGCTTGGCAACGCTCGCGGCATAACCCCACACATCGCCAATCCCAAACACTCCGGCGGGTGCCCGCCCATCACCCTCGCGCTTGGTGGTGGCAGCAGCAGTCAGCGGGTGCATTCCAAGCCCCCATACCAAGCCGTTGCTACCGAGACGGGCGGGCCAGGGGTCCCCGACGCGTCGCCAGATGGCACCGCGTTTCTCATAAAAACTCAACGTGGCATGCGAGCTGTTCCAGCCGTCTGCCACCCCGACGACGCACTGGGTCGTTTCCACCGGAAGCTCGAAACCACCGGCTGCACTGACAGCCAGCAAAATGACCGATAAAAGTGTTAGCCCCCTGCCCATCAGTGTGTGATTAGAGCAGACCTACCAAATCCTGCAGGCCGCTGGTGATCAACGCGTCAGTCAGGCCGTACGCCCACGCCGCAGCCACAGCGGCGAGCAGGTTTTCGAGACGCCCGTCGCGCTGGCTGTCGGGCGGCATCGCGATCTGTGCCAGTGAGCAGAGCGGGTGCTCGGCGATTCCTTCGGCGAGTTGGATCGCCCCATCGCGTATCAGCACGGCCCGGCCGCCATGGGCGCGATGGTTGGTCACAGCGGCCCGCGTCGCTTCGCGGGTGAAAAAAATCACGCTGCCCTTGCAATGTTGGGCCATGGGAACAACCCATTCATCGTCGGCATTGAGGATGGCGGTGCCGCGCTCCAGAACGGTATTGACGACGCAGCGTTGCACCTTGGCCAGGTGCTCGAGAGTGGTATGGGCGGCCGGATCGCTGCCGGCACCTTGGATGTTGAGGACCACGCCAAGCAGGCAGTGGTCGAATCCGAGGCCGTTGCTGAGAATCGCCTGTGCGCTGGCCTCGCAGATGGCGATTTCAGTCCACGGGTGCAGCAAGACGGCGGGTGCGCCCTCGCTGCTTGGCTTATTGGAGTGGCGCGGGCCGAAGTGCAGGCCGTCGCTGGAACTCACAGCGAGAAACTGGCCTGAAGCACGCAGAAGGTGGGTGAGGAAACGGATGGTAGAGGTTTTGCCACGGGAGCCCGTGACGGCCACTAGCGGGATGCGGCCGTCTTCGTCGGCGGGAAAAAGCATGTCGATGATGGCTTCACCCACGGGTCGGCCCAATCCCACCGCCGGTTCCAAATGAATGTGCAGGCCGGGGCTGGCATTGATTTCCACCACGGCACCGCCCTGTTCTTCAAGGGGGCGGCTGATGTCGCGGCAAACGACGTCCACGCCGCAGATGTCGAGGCCGGCGGTTTGGGCGGCGATGACCACATGCTCGCTGACGCTTGGGTGGACTTCATCGGTGACGTCGATGCACCAATTGGAAAACCGGGCCACCATCACCCGCTCGCCGTCACGCGGCACCGAATCGAGCGAATAGCCCTGATCCTCCAGGTCCAGCAAGGCGGTGGTTTCCCATTCGGCGTCG
>CAIQXC010000804.1 GCA_903875675.1 Akkermansiaceae bacterium | reverse complement strand
GAGGTCGAACACTGAGTTCTATTGCCATTCACATACAGCTTGAAGGTGGTTCCATCGTAGGTGCCGACTACAGCCAAAGGGACGTCTTTCAAGTCCTCATTTTGCCCCCTCTCGTGTGCTCCTGTTCAAACCTCTTCGATCCAGACTGGTCGGATGGGGCGGAACGATCCGCGATCTAACTGCGGCCTCGGAAGGTGAGTTCGGCGATGCCGGACTTGTCGAGTTCGCCGAGGCCTGCCTTCACCATGCGCTCGAACTGGGCGCGGGTGGCGGTAGCGAGCGGCAGGTCGAGGCCGAGTTGTGAGGCGAGTTGGAGGGCGATGCCGCTGTCCTTGGCGGCGTGGGCGGCACTGAAGAAACACGCGTGGTCGCGGTTCTGCATGTCTTCGCCGTCGGTCACCAGCACGCGAGAGGCTGCGCCGGTTTGGGAGAATATCTCTCGCACCATGGTAAGATCAAGGCCCAGCGCATCGGCCAGGCCGAGGCCTTCGGCGAGTCCGGCGGTGTTGATGTTCATCACCATGTTGACCAGCGCCTTAACCTTGGCAGCTTCGCCGCTGGGGCCGACATAACGCATCTGGTTGCTGAGTTTCTCGAGGATGGGCCGAACGCTCTCGAAGACATCCGGCCGACCTGCAACCATCAAATAGAGCGAGCCATCAAGCGCCTGGGTGATGCTGCTGGCCATGCAGCCCTCAAGCGTATGGGCACCGAGCGCTACTGCGGCAGCCTCGACAGCCAGGTGCGTGGCGGGGGACAGGGTGGCGCAGTTGATGAACGTGCGGCCCTTCGCGTCGATCAGCAGGCTGTCGCCGCTGGCGGCGAAGATCCCGCGCATGGCCGCATCGTCGGTCACCACGGTGATGATGATATCTGCTGCTGCGGTGACTCCGGCGAGCGTTTCGCTGGCGGCGCTGCCAAGTTCTTGCGCCAGTGTTTCAGCGGAGGCGGAGTTGATGTCGTAAATGGCTGTGATGCGGTAACCGCAATCATGCAGGCGCCGCGCCATGTTGGCGCCCATGCGGCCGACTCCGACAAATCCAATGGTTTGTGACATAAGGGTGTTATGGGTTGGTTGACCGGGCGGCGACTTGCTCGTCGTTGAGTTGCAGGCCGCGCGTGGCCTTGCCTACGGTGTCGGCGACGGTGTCTTCTAACGGGATATTTGTCATGAGTTGATCAGTTCACAATGGAACTCCGCCCAAGCGGCGAGGATTTTCAGGCGGGTCTGGTCGTCGTGGATGCAGCCGCGGATGGGGACGTAGGGGTTTATGAGAATGACGGGAGGGGTTGGAGGGAAGCCACGTTGAAATGCTCACCGAGCCCGCCATGATAGACGCTAATTCGAGAGTGCGCAACTCGTGATTCTGGGACCCTCCGAGCCAATGAGATGACCCTTGTCGAGGCGGCTGGGTCATTGGCGGTTCATGGGCATCGGCGGTCATAGACACGCCGCTAGTGCGACAGCTATTCTTGCGAACCTTCTGCGTTTGACGGAAATTTATTGTTAGTCGGATTGCGATTGACTGTTCGGCAGGTCCAAGCGCAGGGGGATCATGGTGGACACCTCGAACCCATGCCGCCTGTAGAAACGCTGAGCCGCCTGATTCGTTTGATCCGTGAGCAGCGTGATGCGCGAGCAGCCACTCGCTTGGGCGACCATGACCCCTTCTTGCAAGAGCCGAGACCCGACACCTGCGCCGCGGGATTCAGGAGCGACAACCATATCTTCAAGGAGCGCGACTCGCTCCCCCAGCGCGGTTGAGACGGTATGCAGGAGGTTGACCATTCCAAGCACCACAGCCCCTTCCTTCGCAATCAGGATGAACCCGATTTGCGGGTTGGTGATGATTTGTAAAAGACCGCGACGCTGTGCCTCTGGATTCGGGGTGAACTCAGCTTCCTGCGCAAATAGCACAGTCAACAGCCCGGTCAATGCCGGAATATCTGCCTCGGTAGCGACTTCAATATGCATGGAGATTTGCCTTGGGATGCCAGCGATGTTCAAGTGCCGAGGGCACGGCGGAGGTTGGCCTGTGCCTTGTTGTACTCGGCGACGAGCTCAAACCAAGTGAGTCTGGCAAAGCTCAGGTCCTCTTCGGCGCGGAGGGTTTCCAAAACCCCGCCAACACCGGTGGCACCGCGGTCGCGGGAAAGATGATAGGTTTTTTCGGACAACTCGAGCAGCTTGCGGGTGGTGGCGAGGCGGGCGTCGATCGAGCGCACACGGGCCATGGCCTCGAGGACTTCTCGGGAAACCCGCAGGCGGGTCTTATCTAGCAATAGGTGGGCGGCCGCCTCGGAGGCATGGGCGCTTTCGGTGCGGGCCTGGTCGAAGAGACCGCCGGGCCCGATGCGCCAACCCACTCCTAACATGAATTCCGATGTTCCGCCGAAATTGCCGGAGCTGGTATTTTTGCCACCGCCGAGGCCACCGGTGTTGGCGCGCAACGAGAGGTCAGGCACGAGCGGGCCGTTGATGGCGGCGGCGGTGTCGGAGCGGGCGGCTTCGAGCAATGCCTCGCGGTTGCGAAGTTCGGGGCGGTGTTCGAGGGCGAGGCGGACCTGTGAGCCGAGGGACGCAGTGGGCGGGGAGAGATTGAGGGGCACCAGTTCGGCATCGAGGCCGCGGAGGTCGAGGCCATGGGGCAGGCGCAGCCATTCGCAAAGGTGGGCGGAAGCGACTTGGATTTCCTCGAGCGCTTTGCGGGTGGTGAGGTCGTGGCGCAGCACCTGGGCTTGGGCGCGGTATTGATCGGCCTCGAATGCCAGGCCGCTGGCGACGGCGGCGCTCACTTGGGACGCGTAATCCGCAGCGAGGGAGGTTGACTGGGTACTCACCAGCCAAGCGGCTTGGGCACGGAGCAGATCAAAATATCCGTTACTGACTTCGGCGAGCAGGTCCTTGCGAACCGACTCGAGGGCGTGGCCGGCGGCGGTGGCCCGTTGTTTGGCGGCGATGGATTGGTAGGCAGCCTCGCCGAGACGCAACTCGGCGACCACGCCCAGCCCTGTCTGATAGGTTTGCTTGGAGGCGTCGATGATGTTGCCGGCGGCGTCCTGGGTATTGCCGTCCAAGCGATGGTAACCAGCGCCTATGCCCAGCCACGGGAAAAACTTGGCCCGGGTTTCGGCGTAGTTGGCTTGGGCTTGGCGCAGGTGGTTGCGGGCGAGTTCGAGGTCAACGGGGGCGGCACCGGCGAGGCGCAGGGCGGTGGCCAGATTGATGGTGGTGGTGGCATCAGCCGCAGCGAGAGCGGGCATCAGGGCGGCGAGGAAAATGAGCGGGCGCACGGCGATGGAAAGGGTTGGAGGATTGCGTCACTTGGCGACGGTGACGGGCTGGCCGTCGGTGACGGTGATGCCTGTTAGGATGATGAGCGTTTCGGTATCGCTGAGGCCGTCGGGGATTTCTGCGTGCAGGGCATCGATGAAACCGGGGATGACCTTGGTTTTGACGGCCTTGCCATCTTTCACCACAAACACAGAGGCTGAGGATTTTT
>CAIQXC010000803.1 GCA_903875675.1 Akkermansiaceae bacterium | reverse complement strand
CCATGACGACTTGGCGAGAACTCGACGGCTCTCCGCTCCGTAGGATGAAGTGGTCACAAGTAGTATAGCCATAGAACTTGTAACGGCGGTAAGTAATGTTTTCATATTTGTATTTTCTTTTCCTAATAGTCTTATCCACGAGCGTGTTCGGTTCGCTCCATCACACGAGCATGCCAGAGTTCCAGTACAAACCGAACCCGAAAGGCAGTGTCTCTGCGCTGCCCAGTCACTTCTACAAGATAGTGGCGACGAAGAGCCTGACAAGGACAAAGGTGGGGAGCTTGCCAGCGCAGAGACGAAGTGCGGGGTCCGACAAACATCGGAGGATCAGCGGCATACAGGGCGCAGTCCATGATTTTTATGGTTACCGGAGTTACGGCGCTATTCCGTGCTTGGTGGCAAAGGCAGCGGCTGCGGTGGGATCGGTCTTTTCCCAAAACTCGTGGATTCCATGCAACAGACTGTCGGTGGTGGCACCGACGGGCAAGGTTTCAGCCCAGCGTGCGGCCTTGGCCGGATCGCGGGACGCCATCATGGATGCGAAGTTGGACACGGTCATGCGCTTGGCGGGACCTTCGGCTGCCTGTGTCAGCCACTTCTCGACGGCCTGCAAATCTTCGTTCATCCACGCATCGATCCATGAACTAAAAGTCGGATCAAACTCGTCTTTCAAAAGCTTCCCGCCCATCCATTCGCACCACTTGCCAACATCGCCTTTGGTTGCGGCCTCGGAAGTGCGCAGCCCTCGCATGAGTTGCGCGCACTCCCCGGGACGGAGATCCAACGAGTCAAGCCAGGCTGTCGCCCGTGTGCAGCCATAGGTGGCGACACCCTCGGCCATGGCATAAAGCGCGTGCTCACACGTATATCCCACGACATGGTCCGGATCTTCGCCGGCGTTGTCCGCCAATTCCCGCAGGTTGCCTAACATAGCAGCGCGGTCTTCCAGAGTGCGGGCAGTCCTGGCGATTTGCTCCGCCACCGAGAAGTTGGGATTCCCTTCATATTCCCCATCCCCGTGGAGTTCGTAGGCCTGAAACTCGAGAAGGGATTGGAACGCCAGTTTCTGGTCCTTGTCGGCAAGCCCGATGACGAAGGCTCTGCCACCTTCATACTTGTTGACCTTCGATTTGTTTTCCCGCATCCATGCCAGCGCCGCCAACGGGTCTACTGACGCCAATTTACCGATCACATAATCGTAACCCTCGTTCGGAGGATCGCCCCGCAATATGTCTATCCCAGATAGAATGGTCATCGCCGCTGCCGGATCAAAGTCTGACAGACTGATGGCAGCAGTACGAATGGCATCTTTACGGTGGTTGTCGTCGATTTCTGGATCGTCGCGGCGTTGCTCGATCAGAATCCTGAGTTGCAAGTTGTCCAGTTGGTCCATCCTGGCTGCGACGGTGTCGACCCGGTTACCCAAAATATGAAAACCCTCGCTTGGGGGCTTCCACCCCTCTTTAAACAATGTGATCAACTCCTTCGCGAGCGTCCTTGCCGCATCCATCTTGTCCGCACGCGACTTCAGCGTGGCAGCCGTGTGCGCGGCACCGCCGGGATTCCCGATAGATGCCGGATCCGAGGCCTTGGAGGTCAGGGCCAACTCTTCGGCTTGCAGTTGTTGGAGAGCATTCCACTGCTGCCAGCGAATGATCGTGGCAACGGCGACAACCAAGATGGTGATGAGGATTTTCATGGCTGGCTTGGGGAGGCGCTGCCGTCACCCGAGGGGGGTGGGACATTTGGCTTCAACTTTAACAGAATTTTTCTGCGGGTGTTGTCGTCCGTGATTTTGGTCGCCATTGATTCCTGTTCGCGGGCAGAACTAGACGATTTGACGTTTTCCAGAAAGGCAACCAACACGGCGTCGCTGCCGGATTCCTGATAGATCGCTTCGACGATGGCTGCGGCGGCCTGAAAATTTTCACCTGCATTTGCATTTCGTGCCAGCGCGATGCCAGTGATTCGATCCGCGTCCTGAGGTGACTGAACGGCCAGCCAGGCACGCATTTCATCGACGGCGGCACGGGTGACTTTGGCATTTTCGCCCCCGATCAATCGAGAGAGTCCTCTGTCTGCAACAAATTCCGCGAAGCTCCGGCGCTCCACTGGCGTGGCTTCGATGGTATCGAGGAATTTGCCAACCTGCGCGAATCCGCCCTCCTGGGCCATCTTCGATGCAATTTTGGCATAGCCGCTGTTCCGATAGGTTAGAATGAAGTTGGATTGATCTTCCGTGACTCCCTGCCGGACCAGGTTCACAAACGCCGCCTCGGTGCCGGGCTCAAGGTTGCGGAACTGATAGTTGATGAGAGCCATCCGTTGGTCTGGCATCAGGGACTTGAACCGTTGTATGGCCAGCGTCGGATCCGATTTAAGAAGGTCTGAGATCACCACACCCAGAAAATCCGCCATCATCTGATTGTGGCACTGCTCGCTATTCCGATTGCCCAAGCTCGTGCATTCCAGTTTTCCGCTAGAGCGCATGGCGTCAAGCCACGCGGTGGCTGCGGCAGAGTCATTTTGCAGCCACTTGGTGAAGGCTTTCACAAGTGGGAAACGCATATTGTCCGGGCAGTTTGCGATCTGGCTCTCAAAGTGCCTGAGTGTCATCGACGGGTCCTTGGCGATAGCTGCTTCCAGCAATCTACCCTGCAAACCATTGATTCCGGGAAGATCCCAAGTGGTGATCTGGTCCATTTTTTCGAGAATCTCCTGCGGAGTCATGGCCTCCAAGCGTTCACGCAGTTCCAATTCAATGCGCTTGTCCTTCATATAGTTCATCATCGAATGCGCATCCTGGAGGGTGACCCGGTAGGCGAGATTTTTCCATGCGCTGAGGTTATTGGGATCGGATCTCACCGTGGCTTTCGGGGGGGTGGAATGGGCGGTCCGCGTGGCGGGAGGTCCGGCCTGGAGCCGCGCGATGCGGGATCGGGCATTGGAAATGGCGACCTGTTGGAGTGCCAGCGGCAGCACGCAGAGAAGGACGACGAGCGGGACGAGGGCCTTGGACTTGGCGGCGAACATGAGGGTGAGGCTGGTGGTGGAATAGCCTGCGGTGCCTGTGAGCACGGCAGTAGTGGCGGATTGCACAAGGGAGGCCGGCGCGGCTTTGGCGAATTCGGAGGAGAGGCCGGTGGCTATCACAGTGCCGGTTAGGGTCACGCCTTTGGCACGGAGTAGGTGCGCAAGCTTTTCGAGTGCGCGTTGGGATTGTTTTTGGATTGCGACAGTGGATTTGCCCAACGACTTGGCAATGCCGGGGAACGAGCGATTGTGGAAGAAATGGAGCAACACCACGCGGCGGTCGGCGTCGGGCAATTGGTCGAGAGCCGCATCCAGATGGGAGATGGCGTCACTCCACGCGGAGTCTTCCGGCGGGGATACCGGGGGGATTTGGAGGAATTGACGCCTCTGTTGGGAGGTTTCCGCACGCATGGCTTTGGACGATTCGTAGAGGGTGGCGCGGTGCAGCCATGCCGGAAGCCGCTCGGGATTCCTGGCCAGCGAGGATGCCTTTTTCGCCAGGGCACACAGGATGTTTTGGCTGATCTCCTCGGCGATCTGGCGATGGCCGGTGTGGCGCATGGCCGTATGAAAGACCAACCCGAGATAACGGTCCGCCAGGGCACGGAACGCCTTTTCATCGCGGGTGCTGGCGAAGGCTTGCAGCAGTGATTCATCGGTGTCCGTCATGCTTTACACCATATAACACCGTCTCGAGCGGGAATGTGGACAGCCATTTTTGGAAATTTTGAATTGGGTGGAGTTGTGCCCGTTAGAAATCTGATAGATTGGTGACAAGACGAGTGTTTGAATGATTCGCAAGTCGTTGATTGTGAACAGGAAATCTATTAAGCGTGGCGACAAAGTCCTCGGGTCTCCCCACCCCCATCCAAATCATGTGAAAGGTGTTTTTTCAGCTTTACACTTTTTTTGCACGAAATAACAGAAATGTTTTGTTAGCTTAGCCTCTTCGCAGGATTTGTAAAAGATTGAAATGGAACGTGTTGCGAGATTTGCAGGCCCCCGAATAAGCCCCTGTTTCTCTCTAACAGCAAGTGTAAAGCAGTGTAAAGCAAACCCCCAGAAAGTGTAAAGCAGAGGCGATTTTGTGGCGCTTTTGTGGCGGGTCATCCGTGGGCGGCGGCGGTCAGGAATCCACCCCGTCGGGGAAGAAAATCCTGGGTTTCCACCCGATTTGCACCCAGGCGGCCGTGATCGACGCGAGGGTTTCTGGCACGTCCGCCGGATGGGCGGCTTGATGTTCCACCATTGGCGCGGCGCCTTCCGAGACGGCTGCCAGCATGTCCATGACCGAGTGGTTTCTGCCGGTGCCGACGTTCAGGACGGTCGAGCCGGGACCGGGCCACCGCAGCGCCAGTTCAATCGCCCGGGCCACATCGGCAACGTGGGTGAGGTCGCGGCGCTGGGTGCCGTCGCCATTGATGATGACCGGCTGGCCCGCCTCGATGCGGCGACGGAACGCTTCCAGGGCAAGATCGGGGCGTTGTCCCGGCCCCCAGACTGAGAAGAACCGCAGGGCGAGGAAGCGCAGGCCGTGCAGGCGGGAGTAGAGGCGGCCCCATTGCTCGCCGTGGGTTTGGTGAGGGCGTAGGGGCTGCACGGGTTGGCCGGGGTCGATTCCTCGGCCGGCAGGGGCGTTTCCGGACCATAGACGCTGGACGACGAGGCGAACACGAATTGGGGGACGCCCATGCGGCGGCAGAATTCCAGCAGGCGGATGGTGCCGACGCCGTTGGTGGCTTCGTATTCCATCGGGCGGTCCAACGACGGGCGCACACCGGCAAGCGCGGCGAGGTGGACCACGGCGTCAAAGGTCCGGTCGGGCAACTCCCCCTGGCGGATGTCGCAGACGTGGAACGCCACGCCCTCTGGCAGCGGATCCCTTGGCGGGATCTGGTCGAGGCCGGTGACCCGGTGCCCTGCCGCGTGGAGGTGCCGGACAACGTGGGTGCCGATGAAACCTGATGAACCGGTGACGAGGACGGAGAGCGGGGCCATACCCCGCGGAGGGAGTCAACCGGTCTGCCAAGCCGCCAACCCCTGCAACAGACACCCGTAGGGCTGAACTACTGTAACCAATGTCTCACTTGATCCAGATCCATTCAAGCTCAGCCCTGATTCTCTTCACAACCTCCACCATCTCATTAGATCCACCTTCCAACCCGTTCTTCCGCAGGAAAGCCTGCCACATCAACTGCTTGTTCCGCGCAAAGTCATCTGACAACCCCGTGGGCAATTCGCGTGGAAGCTCGGCGCTCCGGCGATTGAAAGTCGCCTGCAGTGCTTTGAACAGCAATGCCTTGTCGATCGCTCCACCATCAAGCAGAAAGTCCAGGTCGAAGAAGTCCTTCATTCTGGAATTCTGTGCATCCAACCGCACCAAGGCTTCAAACTTTTCGGCGATCACCGTGCTGACCGGATAGACCCGCAGAGATGCCGTTGGCATTCCAGTCAATAAGCCTGGAAACTCACGGATCTCCGGTTCCGGCACGACGGAGTCACCAAAGCCCACGTCCACCCGCACCGGTATCCGCACGTTGCCCAACATCGCACGAAAATTCACCCGCACACCACCATAAGTCATGTCTTCCCGAATTGTATCCACCACCAGCGAAGATTCATCGAACCGGAGAGCGTCTTCAGGGGCTTCGATCCGCATGATGGCAAGAACCGATTGCCGAACCGAATCCAGATTATCCGGACCGAATCCTAACAAATCCAGATCCCGCGTCGGGCGATGCATCTTGCGATTCCACACGTGGAAAAGCGTCGCTCCTTTCAGGACATAGCAGTTGGATTCCTCCGAGAGACTCAGGCGGTACAGGAATCGCTCGATTCCGTATTGTGAGAGCACGAAATCAAAAGCCTCGCTGCTGTTGCACGCATGATTCAACAATCGTTGGCGGATCGATTCGACAAGACCTTCGTGCTTCATGAGACAAGGGATTCCAGATAAGGTTTCATCACCCGTGTCATCCGGCAAAGTCCGGCGATGCGGTTGATCTCGGCAAGGTTGAATCGGCGGGACCTCCATCCTTCCCTGAGGGCTTCAAGAGCCACTTCCAGTCCGATTTTGTTGCGGTAACGGAAAAGATCGACCACCGTTCTCGCCACCGAATAGACCCGGATGAGAGTGCCTTCCACGCGGTGTTCCGCCAGTCCGAGATCGAATTGTTGCGGACCAAAACGGACCACCCTGACTGGTGGCGAACCGGGTGCCGGTTTCCTATCCTTGGGGCCGATTGCGATCCAGACTTCGTGCGGATTCTGGGTCGTCAGGTCATGGAACCGCAGAGCGCTGAGCAGGCAGATGGCAGCGTGTGGCACCCGTCTCGAAACTTGAACCAGTGAATGGTGCTCGGATGGGGCCACGCCTGGAAGCGCGTACAGTCCATAGGCAACCCGTTCGAGCTCGCCTTCGTTGGCGGCCTGCCTGATTTGAGCACGGTTCATTCCGCGTTGCTCAAGCTCCTTGGACCTCAGCACAGTGGCTCCAGCATAGAGTTTCTTAAGGGCTGTTGGCGGGTGATGAATCATCGGAATGTTGGTAATTGTATTTTATTACCGACATTTTGCAATGGCTATTTTGGCCACCTTTCCGAATATCATTCTTCAACAGGCCCGCACCAGGGCAACCAACCGCTCGATGTGGGGCACGGATAGTTCGTTCGGCCCGAGGCGGACCACCCGCCAACCGGCGAGCGCGGCCTCCAGGTATTTTCCCAGGTCGGCGGCGAAACCCGCGCCGCGGTTGTGGCGGCCGTTCACGTAGATGCCACCCTCGATTTCAATCAGGGTCCGGCTCGGAAGGTGGGCGAAGTCGGCCCGCCACTTGCGAACCGGATAGAAGCGGAATTCCTTTTCCAACTCGGGACCGCCCAGCGCCCGCCACAGCACCTCAAAGCGGCTCTCCAGCCTGCTGGGTGGCTTGCCATCCCGGAACACCATGCGGGCGCGGACCTTCATCACAGCGGCAGCTTGGCCTGGTTGGGATCGTCGATGGCGCACTCGATTTGCCGCCGCGTGCCCGCGTCGCCCTCCGGGCAGCCGATGGCTGGCCATCTCGCTCCGCTCGGTTCATCCGTGGTG
>CAIQXC010000802.1 GCA_903875675.1 Akkermansiaceae bacterium | reverse complement strand
CGCGAGTCCCACGAAGTGAAAGGCGCAAGCCTGACATGCGGGCACTCATCGACTGGCGAGCCGGATGCGGGAAATCCGCCTGTCCGGTTCTGAGGGAGGGGTGGGGCAGTAATGCCCCATTCCTACCTCTATTTGAAGGGGACACTTGCCAGCAAGCTGGCGGCCTTCTTTCAGCTTGGCTCCCGCTCTGCCCAATTGAACCGTATTGGGCGGGATGCCCGTCTTCCCAGACCTACGTTCCTTAAAAACGGAACGAGGACATCAGGTTCAGACCGTTGAATGTGCCGGCATCAGAGCGGAACTCAGCACGATAGCCCAGCGCCACACTGGCAGAGGAACTGAGTTGGTAGGTGGCAGATACCCCGCAAAACGCGAAATTGTTAGATAGAGCGTCGGAGCTGGCTTGGAACGGCCGACTGCCCTTGGCAAAGCGGGCGGTGAGGACATGGGGATCGTCGCCGATGCCGCCACTGATGCCTAATTGGCCCGACACGGCAAGTTTGCTAGTCATAACCACCTCGCCGCGCAGGCTCAGCTCTGCAAGCACCGAGGTGTAGTGATCGGTGCCGACGGCGAGGGCGATGGGCGAGCCGGCGGCGGGGTTGGAATTTTCGCTGAAGGAGTCCATGGATCCGGTGGCGGCGTGGATGCAGAAGGCGGGGACGAGCCGGAAGTGTTCGTTGGAAAAGACGACGCTATCCACGCCGACGGACACGTCCAAGGCGTCGGTGCTGATACCGGAGAAGCCCACAGCAACGGGGAGCCATTCGCCTCTGGCGGCGGCCACACTGTTGCGGGTGCCATCAAATGTATAACTCCCATAGGAAATACCAGCGATCAGACGGGTGCCCGACGCCTCTTCCAGCATCGCCTCGCCAAGCACTCCGAGCGACCAACCAGTGCTAACGCCATGAATCAGCGCGCCGTCGATGGTGCCGGTATCCCCGGCCAGATAGGCGGCGAGTTGGAGGCGCGGCGTTGGCTTGGCCCGCAGTCCGGCTAGAATGCCACAACCGCCGAGTTCATAGTCTGCCTGGTTTTGGGAGCCGGAGGATTGGATGTGGAATGAGTCGGCGGCAACAAACATTTCCCATGGCCATTTGGCGGGGCTGGCGTCCTTGCCGCCTGACTGAGCGGGTGCCACAGCCGGCGCGGCGAAGGCGCTGCGTTGGTGGCTTCGGGTGGCTTGCAGCGCATAGTCGGAGAGTCCAACATATACTTCCGGCGAGAGGTGATTGAGCAAACTGGCATTGAGGCCACCAGCCGTGGTGCTGGACGTCAGTGCCCACAGCAGGTCCGGATTGTTGCCGTTGGCGATGCCGCTGGTGATGCCATACCCCGGGTTGCCGCCAGGCACCACGCTGACGTTGGTGATGCCCGGATCGATCACGTCGTCATAGAGCGCCACCCACGCGGCGGATTGATTGGCGGTGGCACCAAACCAGCTGTTTCCGCTGCTAGGAATCGCGATGCGCATGATGTTGCCACTGGATGGATTGAACCACACCGCTCCATCCAAATTTTCTGTTAGCATGGTAAAATTGCCCGAGTACGCTGCGGCATCCACCAGATGGATCGATACAAACGGGGTGACGGCTGAGCCGACTTGGTTGAGGTCGAGCGTGCCGGCGAAATTTGCGCTGCCGGTGGTGCCTAGCAAGTCGTGGCTGGCTGCTGCGATGTCGAGCTTGAGCACAGCGCCTGCGGTGTTGGTGAAATTGCCGCTGGTCACTTGCAGCGCGCAGATGCCGCCGACGCCACCTGGAGCAAGCGTCGCCGTATTGGCTAGACTTCCCTGCCAGACTGCTGTACCGCTGCCCGAAGTGGTCAGCAAGCTATAACTCTGACTGCCGGCAGCCACCAACCTGGCTCCCGCCGAGATGTCCAAATGGGTGGTGCCGGTGCCAAGCGTGCCCGTGTTGGTCACTACACCGCTGACGACGTTGAGCGTGTTGCCCAGCAGGCTTCCGGTCACCGTGCCACCGGTGAGAGAGGCTGTGCCGGTGACGGTTAGGGCCGCGCTTCCCGCCAGCTGGCCGCCTGGGTTCTGGGTGTACGAGCTAACGGATTCCGCCGAGTTGATCGTTAGAGTGCCGGCATTGACCAGCGCCGCTGCCGCCGCCAAGCCGCCGTTAGCATCCACTAAAGCCGCGCCGGTTGCGATGGTCACCGGGGTGCTTGCGAGGCTGCCGCTGAGGGTGAGCGTGCCACTGGCCACCGAGGTGGTTCCGGCATAGGTTTCGGCACTGGAGAGCAGCAGGTTGCCGCTGCCAGATTTGAGCAGGCCGTTGCTGCCGTCGAGGACTGAGTCGATAGAGAGGGTACCGGTTTGGACTTGGATAAAGGGCCGACTGGCAGAGGAGTCCGGCACCAACGTGATTGTTTGGGCGTCGATGGCGTAATTCGCCGCTTGTTGATAGATACCGGCCACTTGCACTGGCGTGAACACCGTGATGGTGCCGCCGATGGAATCTTGAAAAACCGCCACCTCGTTGCCGGTGTCCGGCCACACCGTGTTGCCAGAGGCGGCACCGGCGACTAGATTCCAATTTTTATCGCCCGGGCTGGTGCCCCAAATCCCGGAGCCGCCGCTGCCGCCGGGGTTCCAGTACTCAGTGGTGGCGGCACCTGTGATGCCGGGAACAATGACGGTGGATATGCTGGCAGTGATGACCAACAGTGATAGCAGACGGTGACCGGATCGAGCTTTCATGGGACGGTAAACGGGATTCTAACTCCGCCAGTTAGGCACGGATGGCTCATGCATAATCCATCCATCTCTCACCGGTCAATGCCAATCTCACGCACCCGACGGAATTGTTCCAGATGATGGATGAAGACCGACGATTGGTGTGTCCAGTGGGCACCGTCGCGCATATCCTGTCATTCATTCGGCCTATCTTGCTATGGCAGATTTGATAGGGATGGTTGGTGGGATTTTGATTGTTCGTGGTGGTTTTAGATGTGACTCTTGGATCGTGGCAGGTAACGATTCATTTCCTGCGCAACTTCCGTCCATCCTCAGACCGATTATGAACCTGATACCCACGCGAGTAGCCTCCTTGATTTTGAGTGGCTTGATTTTGTTAGCATCAGCCCTTCCGGCGGCAGTGGTTACGGCCAACTTCACCGCGGCCACCACGGTGCCGGTGACTGCCGCGAGTTACACGGCGACGGGCAACACGGTGGATCTGAGCCTGAACTTTGCACCGGCGACGGGGACCAATTTAACGGTTGTGAACAACACCGGGCTGGGTCCGATTCAGGGGACCTTTGACAATTTGGCGCAGGGGCAGAAGGTGAATCTGGCATTCGGCGGCATTATCTATCCGTTCGTGGCAAACTATTTCGGAGGTACCGGCAATGATTTGGTGCTGGCATGGGGGAGCACGCGGTTGTTAGCCTGGGGAAACAACATATACGGTAGTTTGGGAGACGGCAGGAAACTGGACACGAGCCCGGTACCGGTAGCCGTCGATACTTCTGATGCGCTGGGCGGAAATTCACTTATTGGCATTTCGCCAGGCGAGTTCAATATGGGGATTGGGTCTGGGGGGGCGCTGATTGCTTGGGGCCGCAACGAATACGGGCAACTGGGATCGGGTAACACCGCAGACAGCCTCAAGCCGATTGCCATCTATCCATTAGGGGCGCTTAGCGGGAAGCGGGTGATTTCGGTGGGCGTCGGAAAATATTTCACGGTGGCTCTGTGCGCAGACGGGACGCTTGCGGCATGGGGAGGGAATCCGTGGGGAGAGTTGGGGGATGGGACGACGAGTACGCGGCTAGCCCCTGTGATTGTGGATCGCAGCGGAGTGCTTGCAGGGAAGACGGTTACGACGATTGCCGTGGGATATTCCAGCAGTATGGCGCTGTGCTCGGACGGTACCCTAGCGACATGGGGAGGGAGTGGAAACAGCAGCCATTTGCCGGTGTTGGTGGATCGAAGTGGGGTTCTAGCCGGAAAATCCATCTTATCCATTGCGATGGGGAGATCGGCGTATGGTGACTTCAGTTTCGCCTTGTGTACGGATGGGACGCTTGCCGGATGGGGTCCGAATTACGACGGTGAACTCGGAGATGGCACGAGCACGAGTCGCTCGGTGCCGGTACTGGTGAACCGTGGAGGAGTTCTATCGGGCAAGACGATTTCCGCCATTTCCGCTGGTGGCAGTTATGCTCTAGCACTTTGCACCGACGGATCTGTGGCGGCGTGGGGATATGGGACCGACGGCGAAATGGGCAACGGCACAAGCGTCTCCCAACTCAATCCGGTGCTGGTCAACCGAAGTGGCGTTCTGGTCGGCAAAACCATCACCTCTATCTCAGCAGGATACGACTTCAGCTTGGCACTGTGCTCGGATGGCACACTGGCGGCTTGGGGGAGCAATACCTCAGGCAGGTTGGGCAATAACTCGACTCTAAACAGCAATCTTCCAGTGTTGGTGAACACGAGTGCGCTGGCGCCCGGAGATCATCTGCTCAAGGTGATGGCGGGAATCTACGGTAGCTTTGCGCTGGTGGCCATTGCTCCGCCTCCCATCGTGACAACCGCCCCGGCAAGCGCCATCGCTGACACAAGCGCCACTCTCAATGCTGCGGTGAATGGCAACGGCAGCGCCACGGTTGCGGCATTTGAATACGGCCCGACGAGCGGCTATGGCAGTGTTAGTTCGGCAAGCCCCACGCCGGTCACGGGCCAATTGCCGACGCCGGTGAGCACAGCGATCAGCGGGTTGATTCCCGCAACCATCTACCATTACCGGGTGGTTACAAGCGGCGCAAGCGGGACGGTGAAGAGTGAAGACCAGACGTTCACCACCAGCGATGCCGCATCTCTAACTGGACTGACTCCCGACGCGGGCTTTCTGGTGCCGTCGTTTGATATGAGGAAGGCAAGTTACAGTCTCACAGTCCACAGCGGCACCAATGCGATCCGCCTAACACCACAAACCCTCCACTCCGGTGCCACAGTGAAGGTGAACGGAAGCGATACCTCCCCAGGCACTGCCAGTATATCAATTCCTCTCGGAGATGGCGATACCACCGTCACCGTGGCGGTGAGTGGCGACGGGGGAAATTCACAGACCTATCAAATCGTGGTGACGCATCTGCCATCCAAGGTCGTCTTTTCGGCGGCGGGCATGACGGGCGTGGTGGCGGCTGGATTTGGGCTGGACGAAAATTGTCCCGAGTTATCGCTTGGCTTTTCGCCTCAGGCCGGCACGACGCTCACGTTGCTGCAAGCCACAGGAAGTGATCCGGTCGTGGGGCAATTTGCCAATTTGCCGCAGTGGCAAGCGATCGGCATGGTCTATGGCGGTGTGAGTTATCCATTTGTGATCAACTATCATGGTGGGGATGGCAATGACGTGGTTTTGGAGTGGGCGAACAGGAGATTGATGGCGTGGGGGAGCAACACGATCGGCCAACTGGGGAACGGGAGCATAACCGATAGCACCCTGCCAACACCGGTGGCGGATCCGATGCTAGTCGGCAAGGTCATGCGGGTCGTGGCTGCCGGAGATCGTGACAGCATGGTGTTGTGCGCAGATAACACGCTGGCGGTGTGGGGGGGCAGGTCCTACGGCAACATCGGGGATGGGCTCACGGGCAAGCACTTGACCCCGGCCAGCGTTGTCCGGAGCGGGTTGCTTGCTAACAGAACTATCATTGGCGTGGCTGACGGTTGGTATCATAGCATGGTATGGTGTGCTGATGGGGTGCTGGTGGGCTGGGGATACAACAGCAGTGGGCAACTCGGGACTGGCAGCACTGCAGAAGCAACAGTTCCGGTGCGGGTCAACCTAAGTGGTGTGTTCGCCGGAAAAACGATCAAGTCGATTGCCTGCGGGGCCTATCACACATTGGCGCTATTCACGGATGGCAGCATGGCGGCATGGGGCGCAAATGATGAAGGACAGCTCGGATTCAGAAACGACTCCAGCAGCACAACCACCTATCCGAGAGTCACGGGAACCACCGGCGCACTTGCGGGCAAGACGATCACAGCGATTGCAGCGGGTGCCTTCTACAGCATGGCGCTATGTTCGGATGGCACGTTGGCGAGATGGGGAAACGCCGCCTCAATGAACGTCGGGACTGGAGGGAACCCGGGCTATTTCACCCCCAGTTCGATCAACAACACCGGTGTCTTGGCTGGCAAGACGATCACGGCGATTGCCGCAAGTGCGAACTATGGAATGATGCTGTGTGCTGACGGGACATTGGCGGAATCGAACGGCGGGACTCCCGTGTTAGTGCCTCGAAGCGGAGCACTTGCCGGCAAGACGGTTACGGCGATTGCGGTGGGAAACTTCGCCGATTTGGTGCTGTGCTCCGACGGCTCCGTGATCACCTGGAACCCCTATGCGGGCAGTGCGGTTACGGCCCCGGTACTGGTTGCCACCAGTACCCTCAAGCCCGGGGAGCGGATGATAGCGGTGGCTTCCGGATACACGCATGCCCTGGCCATCACCGCGTTGCCTCCACCTCCGATCATTCAATCCCTGTCTGCAAGCAACGTCACTGATAACTCCGCCACACTGAGGGGTTTGGCTAACTCTAACGGAGTGACAACCACCGTATCCATCGAATACGGCACGACCCCCAATTACGGCACAACGGTAACGACCGTGCCCGCCACACTCAGCGGCACCACTCCAACAACAGTGACAGCGGCCATCGCCAATCTGCTGGCAGGTACGACCTATCACTATCGGGTGATCGGGCAAAGCGCCAATGGCACGGTGAAAGGCGCGGATATGGTATTCACCACCACCGATCTGGCGACACTATCAAGCTTGGTGCCCGCCACAGGCACGCTGCTGCCTGGATTTGATCCCAAGCGCCTAACCTACGGAATGACGGTGCCCTATGCCACGGCCGGATTGGCATTCACGCCGGTGGCGGCGCATGCGGATGCCACACTGCGGGTCAACGGCGTGGTGGCGGCATCAGGCGCGGCCAGCCAGGACCAACCGCTGGCAGTGGGCAACTCACTGGTGAGTGTTGCGGTGACCGGGGCGAGCGGGCAGGTGCTGACCTATCAAATCAGTGTGACCCGGCTGCCGGCGAGCTTTTCGTTTACCGCGGCGAACACGATGCCGGTGACAGCCGGGGATTTTCAGGCGGTGGGCTCGGCGGCATTTTCACTGGCTTACACGCCGCTGGTTGGCACGGCACTGACCGTGGTGGCCAACACCGGCAGCAACCCGATCCGCGGGCGTTTTACCAACCTGCGGCAGTGGCAAACGGTCAGTCTAACTCATGGCGGGGTGACCTATCAATTCGTGGCGGACTATTTCGGCGGCAGCGGCAACGATTTGGTCCTGCGCTGGGGCTACCAGCGATTGTTAGCGTGGGGATATAACAGCACGGGCCAACTGGGTGACGGCACGACGACGAACCGGCTCACACCGACTGCGGTGGGCCTCGTGCTGGGAAGCGGGCAGACGGTGGTGGCGACGGCGATCGGGTCGGTCCATAGCATGGCGCTGCGCTCGGATGGCGTGCTGTTCGCTTGGGGGGATAATACGAATGGTCAGTTAGGAACTGGCGACAAGGTGGCGTCGAGTGTGCCGGTGGCGGTGGATACCGCCGGTGAGATGCTCGGCAAGACGATCCTGACGATTGCCGTGGATGGGAGCGCCAGTTACGCCCTGTGTGAGGACGGTTCGTTGTACGGTTGGGGTGGAAATTATGGCTTGCTGCCGACGAGGATGGCTCAGGACGGGGCCCTGGCCGGCAAGTCGATCGCCGCGCTGGCGGTGGGGGCGTCTCACCGGTTAGCCCTTTGCACGGACGGCACATTGGCGGCGTGGGGAAGCAATAGCTCTGCTCAGTTAGGCGATGGCACCCGGACGACCAGCAGCACCCCGGTATTGGTGAGCCGGATAGGTGCGCTGGCTGGCAAAGACGTCATCGCCATCTCGGCGGGCAATTCGCATTCCTTGGCGCTGTGTGCGGACGGCACCATCGCCGCGTGGGGGGATAACTCGGACGGCCAGTTAGGCACGAGCGAGACGACCTTGGACCCGTTCGGCTATTACTTGGCTCCGGCGGTGGTTTCCCGCGCCGGGATCTTGGCTGGCAAGACGATCAAAACCCTCGCCGCCGGGTCAACCCACAGCCTCGCCCTGTGCACCGACGGCACGCTGGCGTGCTGGGGCGACAACTATTACCGGCAACTTGGCGACGGCACAACGACCAACGCGCTGCTGCCGAAAGCGGTGAGCGTTTCCGGTGTGCTGGCCGGCAAAACCGTGACCGATATCGTGGCCAGTGGCTCGTATAGCCTCGCTCTCTGCACGGATGGTTCCTTGGCGGCTTGGGGGTTCAACAGCCTTGGCCAGGTGGGGGATGGCACGACGAACCCGCAGAATGCTCCAGTGCGGGTCCTCAACGGTGATTTGCGGGTTGGAGAGTACCCGACCAGGCTGACCCCCGGACCGACGGCGGCCCACGCGATTGTGGTGGTTGCCTCTCCGCCGCCGCCAATCGCGACGACCCTGGCGGCCACCGCCATCGGGGATGCCGCAGCCACCCTCAACGCCAAGATCAATGGAGCAGGATCCAGCACGGCCGTCAGCTTCGAATATGGCTTGAGTGCCGCTTACGGGAACAGCGCCGCCGCCCTGCCCGCCACGGTGACCGGCACCACTGACAGCGCGGTCAGCGCCACGCTGGCGAATCTAACCCCGGGCACCACTTATCATTATCGGGTGCTTGCCTCTGGACCGGGCGGCGTGATGAAAGGCACGGACCAAACCCTAACAACCACGGACATGGCAAGGCTGGTTGCTCTAACGGTTGATGGGGCGGCGGCGTTGTCACCGGCCTTCAGTTCCGGCGTTCTGCACTATGATACGACGGTGGCCAATGCGACCTCAAGTGTGACGGTGACCCCGCTAGCGGCAGGGGACCAAGCCAGTGTGCGGGTCAACGGCAGCTTGGTTGCGACCGGTTTCACCAGTGCTCCGCTGGCTCTGGCGGCAGGTGCTAACACGATCACGGTGGCCGTGACGGTTGGCGGTCAAATGCGGAACTATGGGGTGGTCGTCACGCGCTTGCCGGCGGTGATGGCATTTGCGTCGGCGACGGCCGTGCCAGCCAGCGCGGCGGGATTTTCAGTGGGCGGATTGCCGGTGCAGGTCAGCCTCGGATTTGCGCCACCGGCGGGCACTCAGTTGATGGTGCTCAAAAATACCGGGGCCGGGCTGATTCAGGGGACGTTCGCCAACCTCGCCCAGTGGCAGTTGCTCAATTTGTCCTACAACAATATCCAATACCCGTTTGTGGCCAATTATTTCGGCGGCACGGGCAACGACCTGGTTTTGGAATGGGCGGGTCGGCGCTTGCTGGCGTGGGGCTTCAATACCTATGG
>CAIQXC010000801.1 GCA_903875675.1 Akkermansiaceae bacterium | reverse complement strand
GAGTAAGTCGCTGTAATCCGTTGATTATCAATGCTTGAAATTTGAGGCTTTTCACAATTTTTCAGATGAGTCATGCGGCGACTTACTCTCCAACTCTATCCGCCCACCCGGCGGTTGCTGCTCGCATGGTAACATTTGTTCGAGGTGTTACTTGTCCGCCCACAGCTGGCACTTAGGGAATTCGACTTGCTCGCAGCGTTGTCAAAAGCGAGTTCAGTTACTGGGGTGTTGAGGTCCAACAGCCGTGTGCCGCCCAGCGGCTGGGTGCCTAATCCAGGCTGTGCATTTCCTATCATTGTCATTGACGTCGGCGGGGTCGGCCGCTATCCCCAGCCCATGTTAACTTTCATTTTGGATCAATTCGGGCTGCTGGTGCTTTTGATTCCTGCGGCGATTCTTGTATACCAATCGGTGGTGGTGGTGGGCGGCAATGAAATCGCGTTGATCGAGCGGCGCTGGTTTGGCCGCAAGATGCCCCAAGGCCGGGTGGTCGCTCTGGGCAACGAAGTGGGTATCCAAGCCCGCACGCTTGGGCCCGGCCTGCACTTTCTGATTCCCTTCATCTACAAAGCCACCAAAAGCCCGTTCACCGAAATTCTGGAAAATGGCATCGGTTTGATCGAATCGGTGGACGGCACATCCATCCCGGCTGGCAATATTTTTGCGGCGGTGGTAACCGGTCACAATTCGTTCCAAGACGGTGAGGCATTCATTAGGAATGGTGGTCAAAAGGGCCCGCAGATCGAGGTATTGCCGCCCGGCAAGTACCGGATCAACCCCTATTTGTTCAAGCTAACCAAAGGCAGCGTCACGGAGATCAAGGACTTTGAGATTGGCCTCGTGGATTCGGTGGACGGCAAAGCAATCCCCGAAGGCAGAATCTTTGCCCAAGCGGTGGCTGGACATACCTCGTTCCAAAACGGCGAGACGTTCATCAAAAATGGCGGCCAAAAAGGCCCGCAAATCGAGATCATTCCTCCGGGCAACTACCGCATCAATCCCTACCTGTTCAAGGTCAAGAAAAACTCCGCCACCATGATCAGTGAAGGCGAAATCGGCCTCATCGAGTCCTCCGACGGGTCGGCCATCCCTGCCGGTCGCATCTTCGCCAACGTCGTCACCGGCCACAACTCGTTCCAGTCCGGCGAGGATTTCCGCAAAGCCGGCGGCCAAAAAGGCCCTCAAATCGAAATCCTGCCGCCCGGCGTCTATCGTATCAACCCTAACCTCTTCACCGTCACCAAGGCCCAAGCCGTCGTCATCGCCAAGGGCCAGGTCGGCATGGTCACCGCCCAAGACGGCGCCCCCATCCCGATGGGCCGGTTGCTGGCACAAAGCGTGCCCGGCCACTCGAACTTTGAAAACGGCGAGGCGTTCCTCAAAAATGGCGGCCAGAAAGGCCCGCAAATCGATGTTCTGCTACCCGGCACCTACCGCATCAACCTCAATCTGTTCCAAATTCAGGTAGCCTCGGCTGTGGTCATCGACGCTAACAAAGTCGGCTTGGTCGCCGCGCTCGACGGGATCCCGCTGCCGGACCGCGAATACGTCGCCTGCCCGATCAGCGGCCACAACGACTATCAGGACGGTTCAGCCTTCCTCACCAAAAAAGGCCAGCGCGGCCCGCAACTCGACGTGCTGCGGCCGGGTACCTACTACATCAATCCGTTCATGTTCAGCGTCGAACTCGACGACGTCGCCGTCATCGAGCGCGGCCAGGTCGGGGTGGTGGTCTCCAACGTTGGCGAGGATCCAACCGATGAGATGAAGAAGCGCCTGGGCTCGACGCAAGTGGGAGCGTCGGTCGAGGAAGGCAAGGAGAAATATGTGGTGCCGAAAGGGTACCGCGGTATTCAGGAGGAGGTCGCCGGCCCAGGTCGCTACTATCTGAACCGCCGCGCCTTCATGGTCTATGTCATCGATACCACCAACATCACGATCGACTGGGACGACCAGAAAGACACCCGCTTCGATCAGTTGAATGTCATCTCAAAAGACGGCTTCCCCATCGAGGTCTCCGTCAAGGTGGTCATCCGCGTCCGCCCGGACCAAGCCCCTTACATGGTTGCAAAAGTCGGGTCCATCGACAACCTCATCCAACATGTCATCCATCCGATGATCGACTCATCGTTCCGCAACCAGGCGTCCACCGCGTCGGCGATGAACTTTCTGCAAAGCCGATCGGAAGAACAGACCAAGGCGGAATCCCGCGCCCGGGCCGATCTGGAACGATATCACGTCGAATGCGTGTCGGTACTTATTTGCCAGATCCGCCTGCCTGAGGACCTGATGCAAACGCAGACGAAGCGAATCATCGCCGAACAACAACAGGAAATGTTCAAAATGGAGCAGCGCTCACAAGCGGAGCGCACCGAGATGGAAAAGATGCGTGCCACCGCAGATCAGCAACCGACGCTGGTGGCCTCCGAGAT
>CAIQXC010000800.1 GCA_903875675.1 Akkermansiaceae bacterium | reverse complement strand
GGATCACTTCCTGCGGATTTTCAGGACGAGATTTCCTGGTTTTAGCTCTCTTTTCTTGAAAGAAGGTCACCCCAAAGGTGTTTTGTTTCCTTTTCCCTACATCGGCGACACTCGTCCTTATCAAGGCTTCCTCTACGTCAATCTTGTCGGGATCGCCCATCAATAGTGGCATCAGGAGGGTGTTGATTCCAAGGGCTGGCTTAGCGGCCCCATTGATGAGCATCTTCCATCGCCCATTAAGGGATTCTATCACATCTGAGGTGACAATGATCCGCTCAGTTTCCCCGAGGTCTTTGGCGATGTCCTCTATGACCTCCATGATTTGTTTGCTCACCCGTTCCCCGACTCCCGTCAGTTTTAGGATGTCTGACCCGCCATCGGTCACCATTCTTTCAGGATTCCCGACTTCGTTCAAGATCCCGAACCTTGGTCTCAAGCATCCGTTTATCCCGGTATTACCGAATCGCACGCGCTCTAGCCCGTCGCAAGCTATCGAATAGATTCCAAAACTCGTGACTCGTGTGTGGAGTGGCCATGCCTTCCAATAGCACAGGTCGCCAATTAGTAAAGCGTTACAGACATTCAATTAAACTTAAATTATGAGGGGGCTGATTGCTCAATTCTCGCCTGTTTTTCAACACCCCAGTGCCTCACTTTGGTCCAACGGATGTGACCGCGTCACCATGTGTCGGGTAGTATCCCCGGATTCCAGGATAGCAGGATAGCAGGAACCGTGATGCCAATCGTATCCATCGTCGTGGTCACGCCTTGCTTGCGGTCTTTCATCTCCTGGAAGAAATCGGAAAAGGGGCGACCCGCAATCTTCTTCCAGAAATGCAACTGTGGCACTGTCTTCTCCGATCCGCGAATGGTGTGTAAGTGATAACTCATCGTCTGCTAGATTAGCGGTTTGGCACACGAGGATAAAGCCGTATTGAACACCATTTTTCTACAGCTTCACGGATTGGCGTCGTGGTGCGTCCATGACCACGCGGTCCTGCAAATCCATCCGTATCTCAAGAGTCGTTGGAATGGATTTGAAATTCACCCAGAGACGGGAATACCCATGCCATCTGTCGAGTTGTCGAGCTTGACACACCGTGGTTCTTCCGTAGTCTGCTGACACGACCTAGAACCAACGACATTCCCACGACCTCGCTCTCCTAATGTCACTATTCATACCGAGACTCCTTGTGCTCCTTATGCCATTCGCTCCGGCGTTGATGATGGCAGAGGAATCCGCCGCAGATGACGCAACGCCGACCCCACTTGCAGAACTCTTGGAGCAGTTACCCAAAGTCGCGGCGGCGGGTCGCGGGATGGACGCGAACGAGGAAGCCCTCGCCCATGCCTTTGCGCGGCATGGCCGCGCCGCCGCCGACCCACTCGTCGCCTTGCTGAAATCCGAGGACCCTGAGATCTATCAATTGGTCACCTACTGTCTGGTAGCCCTGAAGAAGGGCGACTTCGAACCCAGGCACTTGGAACCAATGGCGAAAGCAGCCCGGAAAGCAGACTTTTTGATTGAAGCTGCCGTCACAGAGGCCCGCACCACCGGCAAACTCCATAAGTTCAGCACCTTGGCCACCGAGGTTGGCCAAGCCGGAAAACATCTTGCCGAGCGGTTGATCGCCCTGCTAGACGACCCCGATCCCAACGTTCGCCTCGCGGCCTGCCGCACCCTGGGATACCTTGGCGACCTCAATGCCTGGCCTCACCTGTGCCGCATGCTCAAAGCTGAGGACTGGCGCATTGCGTATTCGGCCGCCCTTTCCCTCACTCAACTTAAAGCCGTGGTCAGCCGACCTTCTCTAAAATTCTGCCGCGACCATTACTGGTATCCTCGGGTCCGATACGCGGCCGATTTTGCGCTGCGCCGGCTCGCCGAAGTGGACGCGACCAAGGCCGACCAGGATCGTCTCGGTCCCACCGTCAATGCCAAAAATCTGGAGTCGGCATTTGGCACCTTCGATTTTCACGACGGACAACTCCGCCCCCTTGATGACCTTGCCTCCATTCCGGGGCTGACGTTGCCCGCGAAAGATGCCGAAATGAAAGACTCTCTCTACTTCGCCCGCCAGCAGGATCCGGAGATTGCGAAGCGGGACGACATGCAGGGGACTCCCGACCTCACCCTCCCGCGGGAGCAGGAACTCGCGCAAGCACGACAGTCCGTGTATGCTGGGATCCCCTCCCTGCAAACGAATCATCCTCCACTCTATCAGGACATTGTGCAGGGTGCCCCCGAAGCAATCAAGGATTGGAAAAACGTCGGATTATTCGGCCCACGCGTCATCGCAATCGAGCATGAAGCCGACACCACCTTTGTCGCCATAGCCGCCGGGGAATGGTATGGAGGTCTGTTTGTCATCGAACCGGGACAAAATGCGAGGTGGATCTTCAAGGACTTTCTCAAAACCCTGCTGCGATGGAACGGACACCTCATCACGCTGTCCGGAATGTCCCACATGGGAATGGATTACGGCACGGTGCATCGCGTGGTTCGGGATGGGACGAAGTGGAAAACCGAGTTCCTTTATGCCTTGCCCGGATGCCCGCAGTTCGGATCGGTCCTCGCCGACGGGCGACTATTTGCCAACTGCGGAGGAGGAGCAGTGGCAATTTCCCCGAACGGAAAATTTGAATTCCTGGGTAGCGGTCAAAAACAAGAGCCCGACGCACAACTACCAGAATCGCCCAAGTGACCATGACCCTACAAGGCGCTTTTGGGGACCGCGGGAAGCCAGTGACTCAAACGTCCAATCCAGAGAACTTGCCCATTCGACATTGATGATCTCAAAGAAGTATGTCGCGGATATTGAGCTGAAGCGCAACGAAGTCGGGTCGTTCGACTGCTATCCGTTTTCCCTCGCCGCTGTGCGACCACTTGAAAAGTTGGAGTTTCATCCGGCCGTCACGTTTTTCATCGGCGAAAATGGCTCCGGGAAATCCACGTTGCTAGAGGCCGTTGCCGTGGCCTGTGGATTCAATGCGGAGGGGGGATCGAAGAATTTCAGGTTTGGCACCCGTGAATCCCACTCCGAGCTTCATCGTTTCCTGCGAGTATCCAGAGGGCATCCAAGGCCGCGCGACGGCTACTTTTTCCGCGCGGAGAGTTTCTTCAATGTCGCCACCGAGATCGAGAAGCTGGATGCCGAACCAGGCCTCGGCCCTCCGATTGGCCCCTCTTACAGCGAGCATTCTCTACACGAACAATCCCACGGGGAATCCTTCCTTGCGCTGGTGATGAACCGGTTCCGAGGCAACGGTCTCTATCTGTTGGACGAACCCGAGGCCGCGCTTTCACCACAACGCCAGCTTGCGGTCATGACGCGGATTCACGACCTGGTGCAGGAAAAATCACAGTTCATCATCGCCACCCATTCCCCGATCCTGATGGCCTATCCCGACGCGATTATCTATCAATTCTCATCCGGCGGCATCGAACGCATTGCCTATGAGGAGACCGAGCATTACCGGATCACCCGCGATTTTCTAGCGAACCCACAGCGGATGCTGAAGATTTTGTTCGAGCAGTGAACTCGCCATTTCCAACGTGCCGCCGGGGGATTGCGTGAATCGTGGATTTTTGATGACATTGGCTCGGTTCTCATTACCATCGCGCCATGCTCAAGCGCTGGTGGTGGGTGTTTCTGGTGATGGCTCTAATCGGGCCGATCCTCGGGCTATTCACAGCGGCTGTGGTCACCTACGTGATGCCGAAGAAGTATGAGAGCCGCGCGGTGATCGAGGTGAAACCGCGGATGGTCTATTGGAATGGCGTTGCCAGCGATTCGCGGGATTTGTCTTCTTTCTATATTTCCGAAGCGGATAAGATCAAGAGCCGGACTACGCTGTTCAAAGTGATTGATAAGCTCGACCTGACGCGACAATGGGGTGCGGACAGGGAAACCGCATTGGAGGTGCTGCGGGGGATGTTGAGCGCCACGGAAATCATGGGCAGAGATGTCATATCTATCCGGGTGGTGTGCGCCGACAAGGCGGCGGCGCGGGACATCGTGACCGAGGTGGTTCGATGCTACAAGGATTACCGTGATGAGACCGACGCTCGCGAGATGGAGATGGCGCTGGAGGAATTGAAAAAGGCGGTGTTAGCGCAAGAGAAAATCGTCGAGGAGCGGCGGAAGGCTCTTGCGGATCTGGTTCGTGACAAAGATTTGGGAGGAGCACAATCAGAGGAACCGACAAAGCGGGATCTGGCCTCCGAGCAGGAGATGTATCAAAGGATTAAGACGATGGCAACAGAGGAAGAAATCAGAGCTAGAATGCCGGCGGGCAGCGTTGTCTTGACTCACGAGCCGGTGCTCCCGCTATGGCCGGCTTCACCCAACGTCGCGCTGAACCTGATCGCCGGGACGGTGCTGGGCTTGTTACTTGCACTGCCGCTCGCCTTGTTGGCCGTCTGGCTGCTGGAGCGGATGGTGTCAAAGAAGGTCGTGCAGCAAAGCAACGAGGTGCAGGCTTGAATTCAGAGTTTGTTGCCGCGGCGAATCCTCTTCTCTGGGACATACGCCCCACGGACTGAGACGATCCCTGTATCAGGCTCTTGTGAAGTTAGAAATGAATCGACGACAATGTCAGGGTAGCGGCGATTCCTCAATACCAGCTTGGCGGCGATCCACCCATCCGGCGACACGACGGCGTCCTCCGGTAGTCGCCAGACCACACGATACTCATGCCAGAACTGGGAGTATGAATCCCAACGCAAGTATTCCAATTCACCGACGATCTCGATGTCCCTCTCAATGAGCCAACCAAAACGACGCCCGAAATCGGATTCCTCCACGGCACGTTTCCTGCGTGACAGCCAGGTCGATACGATAAGTCCGCATATGCCAGATGCCAAAATAAGCCCAACATTGATGATTGCGCTCAAAGCGGGATAAGTCGTCTGGCCACCTTCGCATTCACAATGGTCGATTTTCCACGGGGCTGGCCATCCGTATGCCTTTGTCGTGCAGAACTGGAAAGAGTCATTTTCGCTTCTGGCCATCACTGCAACCAGACTGCCGACAATCAGCATGACGATGCCCGCCGTTCGCAGTCCGTTTCGGAAATATGGTGCCAATAGTATCGCCCGTGGTGAGTTCATTTGTGCCAGTCCAGCGTGCGGATCAATAGCCCTGAATGCATTATATCTGCTGGGATAGTCTTGGGAGTGGATTCTCAAAACGACATGTCGATTCCAAGCGCGTTCAACACGGCGAAGATAATGACGATGAGGATGAGCGCGCCAAGGCTGATCATCATCGCTTGCCAGGCCAGTGCAACCGCACCTAATCCCGCAGCAGACACTGCGAATGCGCGATTCTCACCTCGCGTGTAGGAAGCCGATGCTCCGATGAGGCCAAGCATTCCAAGCCCCATAGCAAGCTTTGGGATGGTCTGATGCCAATCGTGCTCACGGCTCTTCACGATAATTGTTGCATTGCGATCCTTCAGTTTTGCGATCACCGCGTCCTTGATCCTAACGGTCAGGTCCGCGATCTTCTCTTCAACGGGCGGCGTGGGTTGTATCCATTCGGCGATGTCCGGCCCGAAAATCGATCCTACCAGCCCAATGATCGCGACGATCAAGGCGATCAAGCCGACAATGGGTTTGATTGGTCTCTTCATTTCTTCAGCGACATTGTTGATATTCCGCGGCGAAGACACCCCCGGACTTGCGGTTTTCGGCTTGATCCTTCCATGAGTTGGTTCTAGCCCGCCGGGAAGGACTTGCCAAGCCGAATGTCGGGTGGAACGCTCACTTTGGGCGTATCGTCCAACAGCACGCTGCACCGTGCCTGGTATGCCGGTAACCCGACCGTCACATTCACCATCCGCGTCTAACAATCACCTGTGGCGCGGGGATCGGACGAAGCGGTCATTCATCCGTGGATTTCGGCAGTGTCACCGTCCGTGTCTTGGTGTCGTAGGTGAAGGTGTTTTTCCACTGGCCGACTTTCGGCAGGATGCCAAACCATTCGTCCGCCTGATTTTCCGTGGTCAGTTCCCGGTAGTGCTTGAAGATGATCGACGGCAAGTTGCCTGCTTCCAGCGCGACTTGGTCGGCGCTCTTGATCTTGGCGATCCGATAGCTGATGAACGAATGCCCCAGCACATTGTGGGGCCAGCCGATTTTCAGAGCACGCGCCAGCGCCGACACCTCCTTGTTGAATTGGCACGAGGATGGACCCCGGATGGGCGGCGGCAAACCGGGTCAGCACCGACTTGAGCAGGGAGAGGTGGCGTCCGCTGGCCCCGTCCTGCGCCTTGCTTTCCAACAGGTGCTTGACCACTTCCGGCACGGTGGCGCGGCGGGTGATCTTGCCGAAGTGCTGCGAGTAATCCGTCGCCATCGACGCCAGCGATTCGGTCCCAGCGATCGAGCGGCTCCGGACGTAATCCTCCACGGCGGCGACCAACGGGATGCCGAGTTTCGCGAGCATTTCCGTGGCGGTCACGTAGGCATCGCTGTCGTGAGGGCGCATGTCGGTGACGTGTTGCATGCCCGACTGGATTCGCTGCGCCACGAGTTGGGCCTCCTTTTTGGCGGCATCGAGCGAGGGGAAAACCTGCCGCAGCCGTTTGCCGTCGCGGTGGTAGGAAATGGTGAAGCGGACCCGCTTGTCGGAGGTAATCCGGTACACCGGCACCGCCGCCGAACCGAATTTCACGAGGGCGGCTGGCTTCCCCTTGCGGGCTTTCTGTTGGCCCATTGATTTCTGAGCGCTCAGAAGGTCGGGTTCCCGAGTTGTCACCATTTTGTCACCACTGCCATTCATAGCACTGGAAATGCTGTCAACTTTTGCCGGTTTCGCATCCGTAACCCATTGGGAATGAATGGGCTGGCAGATGGTACACCCGGAGGAACTCGAATCCAAAACCTTCTGATTCGTAGTCACCACAAGTCCTTGATTCTTAACGCCTTGTGTTGATGTTTGTTGATTCTTAGCGGCCCTTAACGACGCTTATCGTCCTTTTTAGACCCGAGCCAGTATCAAAGAAGTATCAAAACATTGCAAGCCCCAATTTGCTTCAATTCCCATTCTGACAGTTCTTTGCGGAGCTGGAAAAGGGAGGACAAACTGTAAATGCCAATAGATCCTAAAACTACCCGACCCAAACCAACTGTCATTCGAACTCTCACGGCTTCCGCGCCCTGGGTGCTCATTGCCAAGGCTTCCCAAGACACCGGACTTACTGAACGCCTCATTCGCCAGGCCAAAATCCCCATGCGCAGATTCGGGACCGCAGACTATGTCGCCCCCGGGCAGCTCAACGACTGGATCCTGGGCGGAGTTTCGCCAAATTTCGACACGACGCGCGACTAGACGGCCATCCGCTTCGCCGCCGCCGTCAACATCTTGCTGGTTGTCAACCTTCATGCTCCTTCATGCCTGCGGGCTGCGGTTTGGAAGCGGGGTGGAAGTGTTGAAAACCCCGATAGCCTTCGCCGGCATGAATCTCAATCCCCTTCCAGTTCCGCATTGGGGATGCGGATGAAGCTGATGAGCCAACGGGAAGAAGTTCCGGGCCAGCCTAGCGGCGCTCAAGGAATGGCTCAAGAAGGCCCGCAGCAAGCCGCTGCCCGACATTCTGGCCACCCTGCGGCGAAAACTGCAAGGCTACTGGAACTACTACTGCGTCATTGGCAATTCGGAGCGGACTGGAACCTACGCCCATCATGCGCGTGGACTGGTCTTCAAATGGCTCAACCGGCGCAGTCAGCGCAAAAGCTTCACCTGGACGGCGTTTAACGCCGCCTGGGAACGCTGGAAGCTGCCTGAGCCACGGGTCACTGAAAAGCCCTCGCCGAAATTCGCTCGCCACAGCCAGCCGAGCCCCGCATGATTACGTCTGTTCAACCAGTCCCAATGATGATCGTGATTCCACCTGCGCGCATTCCTGAGGAGCCCGGTGCGGTAATTCCGCACGCCGGGATCTGCGAGGGGGGCGCTGGCCAACCGGCGTCCCTACCTTAATCGTCCGAAAGAATCTGGAAGGAACCTAATTTCTTCTGAGCGTGAATAGCAAAATTATGAAAACTCCAAACATGTATCGCAGTCTGACACGAGCCATCATCCTGGGGGCAATTGCATGTTCCACCCTTTCTTGCGTCTCATCGAACGCCCTGGCAAATGGTCCGCATAAAGATATTTCATCGTTGAAGGATCTTCCAAACCCTAACGACAAGAAGGACATTGTAAGTAAGCTGGGCGTTCCGATGGAGATTGTGATGCATAGCGTAAGTCGTCCCGCGATTGAAGGCCCCAGTTATGACTGGGTCTACTACTTTTCGTATTCTAGCAATAACTCTATCCGTCGGGTCGTTTACTCGTTCCAGAACGGGAAGTCCGTGGGATCTCCTTCTATTGGATTTATGGGCGGCGGATCATACCGCATTCTTGATCCTGATCGCTCAGAGGATCTTATTCTCGCGTCAAAGGATCGCCAGAGAATGGAGACATCACCCCAACCCAGTTCTCCCCAGAACCGACGCGCCCCCAATCGCGGCAGGTGAGCCTAAAACACGCAAGAATCTGGACGAACAAATCGCCGTAGCCGACCGGCATCAGCACCACTGTCTCACACCAACCACACACCAATCGCCCGGCGGCTAGGCTAGGCGTTAGGGCAATGCAAATGAAATCAACAATTCTCATACTATTCGTCTTACTCACGGCATGCACACCCGGCACCAAAGTGCAATCCGGAGAGCATCGTGTCATGCCATCAGCTGGGAGTGGATGGATACCTCAAGAAAGCGAACCCGTGCCGAACGTTTTCGATGACGCCGGTCGGAAGACAAATCTCGGCCACGGTTTCTATGAACAAGATGGATGCGTTGCCTCGAGTTCCTCATGGGAGGCTGTGGCACACTACAGATATTTGGTCCACAACGGCAAATCACTAGGCATTTCTAGCTCAGGCTATTCAGTCTCGCCAAGTGGTCGATTTGCTGCATTGCTGACTGGGCCATATGATGACACGATTAAGATTTATGATTCACACACCAGTCGGTATTTCCTGCATCCCATTCCCCGAAAATCGATCAATGCTTTCGATTGGTCAGAGGATCGACATCGCTTAGACCTCATTTTCGTTGACGGTACTACGATCATACGAATCAACTACCCAAAGCCCTAACAAATCGCCGTAGCCGACCGGCTTCAGCACCACAGTCTCACATCAACCACACCCCAATCGCCCGGCGGCTAGGCTAGGCGTTGGCCAAAGAAATGGAATAATCATAGCGATGAAGTCTTTTCTAACCAAGATCCTCTGGCTGGTTCTGCTATTGAGCAGTACCGCATTAGCTGTGGATGATCCACTCTTCAGGATCAAAGAACATGGCAAGTGGGGATTCATCAATCATAGTGGAGATGTCGTAATCGCTCCGCAATTTGACGATTGCTACTACCAGTTCAGCGAGGGACTAGCGGCTGTAATGGTAAATGAAAAGTGGGGTTACATT
>CAIQXC010000799.1 GCA_903875675.1 Akkermansiaceae bacterium | reverse complement strand
TTTGCCGCGCAAACGGAGAGCAACTTCGCTGGCTACTCGTCCGAGGACCTTATCGGTCGCGTCAATCACAAACCACTCGTGCACGACCTCAGCGGGTTTTGCGCTGAAAGTTGACATGAGAATCTCTTTAAAGAAAGTTGGTTTGGCGGGCTCTTTTCCACGGTCGGTGTTCCTTCTTGTACTCTCGGCCTTGCAGCCTTGGGCGGGAATCTCTTAGGTGGGTTTTGCCTTTGCAACTCCGTTAAAGACTTGCATTGGCATCTTCGCCGCGGAACCACTAAGGCGCTGCGAAGCCCACGATTATACGAAACCTGGATCATTTTGGGGAACTTTTCTGCTGAACGGTTACCATAGGCCCATGTTTAGTTACCGCCACGCCTTCCACGCCGGAAACCACGCCGACGTTTTGAAACACATTGTTCTGCTGGCGGTGCTGCGCTACATGACGCAAAAAGACACGGCCCTGAACGTGTTTGACAGCCATGCCGGCGCCGGCCTGTACCGTCTGGACGGAGACTACGCCAAGACCAGCGCCGAGGCGGCCGAGGGCTTTCTCAAGCTCATTGCCAACAAGCCTAAAGAGCCGTTTGCCCCCGCCATCCAGGACTATGTCGAGATGGTGGCAGGCTTCAACAATGGCGGCACCTGGACGGTATACCCGGGCTCGCCCTTCATCATCCAGAGCCTGTTGCATGGGCGCGACAAGCTCAAGCTGTTTGAGCTGCACCCCACCGACACCAAGACGCTGACCGCGAATATCGCCCAGCTCGAAGCCGGTCGCCAGGTGACGATCCTGCGCGAAGACGGTTTTGAAGGCCTAAAGAAATTCCTGCCGCCACCCTCGCGCCGTGCCCTGGTGCTGTGCGACCCGAGCTACGAGGTCAAGCACGACTATGCCCGCGTGCAGGCCATGATCACCGACGCCATGCTGCGCTTTCCCACCGGCACCTATGCCGTGTGGTACCCCATCATTCCGCGCCCGGAAGCACATGACGTGCCGAAGAAACTCAAGACCCTGGCCAACAAGTCGGGCAAGAGCTGGCTCAGCGTGTCACTCACGGTGAAGAACAGCAAGCTGACCCAGGATGCCGAAGGCGAGATCGTTCGCCCGGGGTTGCCCGCCAGCGGCATGTTCCTGATCAACCCGCCGCACACCCTGAAGGCGCTTCTCAAAGACGCCATGCCGCAGTTGGTGGCGGCCCTGGGGCAGGATCAGCATGCGGCGTTTACGCTGGAAAGTGGCGGATAAAACTCCCCCATTCTTTTTACTCCCCACTCCCCACTCCCCACTCCCCCCAACCCCCTCGCCCCCGCCGGGCGATGGGGAGCTCAATACGGACAGCCGATTTTGCTTTCTCGCGTCGGCTACGGCACCACCGGCGTGACGATGAACGCATTTTTATAATTGCGACTACCACGTCACCGGCGCTCGGAACTCGTGGCGTGAGCTCTGGGCAAGAAAAAGCAGTGGCAACGCACCGCCAGTAATTCCGTATTCGGCGCGCAAAGGTCAAATCGGCTGTTAGCTCCCCTTATCCCGACGGGGGGTAAGGGGTTGGGGGATGGGGGAGTAAAAAAACCTACGCCAACACCACAAGTTCCGACGCCTTGACAGTTGGCGTCAACCCCAAACACGAACATAGCGCCAACACTGGCGCACTCTGATTCATGGTGTAGAAATGCAGCGACGGCACACCGCCGCAAAGCAGGCGCTCACACAGATCCGTCACCACGTCCAAACCAAAGGCCTTGATCGACGCCGTGTCATCGCCAAAACTTTGCAGTCGCAGGCGAATCCAGCGCGGAATCTCGGTGCCGCAGCTATCTGAAAAACGCATCAGCTGCGTGGAATTGGTGATCGGCATGATACCGGGAATGATGGGTATCTCCACGCCCAAGGCCCGTGCGTCGTCACAGAAGCGGAAGTAGGCGTCCGCGTTGAAAAAGTACTGGGTAATGGCCGAGTTGGCACCGGCGCGGGCCTTGACGGCAAAGGCTTCCAGATCGGAGGCGGGCGACTTGGCCTGGGGATGAACCTCCGGATAGGCCGCCACTTCGAGCCAGAAAGTGTCACCGGTTTCTTCCCGGATAAAGCGCACCAAATCGCTGGCGTGGCCAAAGTCTCCGCTGATTCCATAGCCGCTGGGCAGGTCGCCGCGCAGGGCGACGATGCGCCTCACGCCCATGGCCTTGAGCTCGGCGAGCTGTTCGCGAATCGAATCCTTGGTGGCGCCAATGCAGGACAGGTGCGAGGCCGCAACCGTCCCCTCGCTCACCATCTCGCGCAGCGTGCTGAAGGTACCCGCCTGCGTGGTGCCACCTGCACCAAAGGTGACCGAGCAGAACTCGGGTTGCAAGGCAGACAGCTCTTTGCGGATACCGACCAACTTGGCGGCAACCTCGGAATTTTTAGCCGGAAAAAATTCCAGACTCAGGGGGACACGCTTAACGATAGACATGCTTTTTTCCTACCAAGGCCGCGCAGCTGCGCAGGCTCTCATTGCGCCGGTTTAGTGGCGCAAATAAAAAATTCGCGGTTGCCATCGCCACCTGCAATCGGCGAATCGAACCACGCGGTCACCGTCAGCCCCAAAGCGGCGCATGCTTCGCGCAAACGCTGCTCCACAACGACGTAAAACTCCGGCTCCTTGACAATGCCGCCCTTGCCAACTTGACCGGGCTGCAGTTCAAACTGGGGTTTCACCAGGGTCAGCAGCGTGCCGCCCGCTTTGAGCAGAGGTACCACGGCCGGCAGGACCAGTGTCTGGGAAATAAAGGACAGGTCGGCCACGATCAGGTCGAACTCCGGCACGAACTCAGACTCGGTCGCTACCGATTCCGCTTCCGCTTCCGTTACATCAGATGCTTCATCCTGTTCGTCTTCGTCATCGAAATCGTCAACCTCGTCTTCGACCTCAAACTGGCCGTCCTCGCCCGTGCTGTCTTCATAGGCCTGAATCAGATCCTCGGCCGTGAGCGCACGCGCATTCACTTTTTCCACACACAGGACACGCGGATCGCTGCGCAACATGGGGTGCAACTGGGCGCTCCCCACATCCACGCCGACCACCGACTTGGCACCTGCCTGCAACAGGCAATCGGTAAACCCACCGGTCGACTGACCGACATCCAGACAGGCAAAGCCTTCCACGGACAGACCAACGTGTTTGAGAGCGGCTTCCAGCTTGAGCCCGCCACGCGACACATAGCGCGCCTCGGAGTCATCGAGCAGCCGCAGCTCGGCCGATTCCGGCACGTCATCGCCATTCTTGACGATGCGTTTCCAGGTCTCGCCTTGCGCCCATTCGACGCCATCGGCAATCAGCCTTTGCGCCTGT
>CAIQXC010000798.1 GCA_903875675.1 Akkermansiaceae bacterium | reverse complement strand
CAGCCGACACTTAGGGAATTCGACTTGCTCGCTCCGTTGTCGAAAGCGAGGTCGAATGCTGAGTTCTGAAGTCAGAGCCACCCGCTACCCACCCTGACCATTATTTTCTAACCAACGAAACGTCTGCCTGCCGGCCCGGCCTCACCGCCAGCGATATTTCTTGGCAATGCAGACCGGGTGACTATTATCCAGCGAGGCTGCGCCTCAGACCCAAGACAGAAGAGTTGAAGACGGCTCGGCTGAGCTCGCCGAACGCACAAGAGCAGAAAACTTGAGCTAACGACAGTAACTTTGGCTTTTCAAGGACTCTAGCGAGGCTTCTGCTCCCCCGCCGCTTCGCTCACTGACCAAAATGCCGGTTTGGGCAGGCCGGCGCGATCAAAAAGCAACGGATGATTGGTATGCCTCACTGGAAAGCTGTTAAGCCAGGAATACTTATCGGTGGGGCCCCAAAACGTCACCCGATCGATATGTTGGCGATAGTGGTGGAACAGGGCGAAGATAGCGGCGTAACGGGCCGCCTGCTGCTGCAAAACCTCCGGCGGCGCACCGGTTTGATAGATATCATTTTTGTCGCCCCAGTTGTAGAGAGTGACGTCCAACTCGGTGAAATTGATCTTCACGCCCAATGCCACGAAGTCCTTGAGGGTTTGCTCAATCTCGGCTATCGACGGCTTCGTCAGGCTCCAGTGCGCTTGATTGCCCACCGCGTGAATCTTGATGCCCTTGTCCATGAGGCCCTTGACCAAGCGGACGCAGCGCTCGCGTTTGAGCGGATTCTCCAGCTCGTAGTCGTTGTAGTATAACTCCGCCTTGGGATCCACCTGCTGCGCAAATTCATAGGCCTTTAACACGTAATCCTCACCAATGATCCGCTTCCATGGACTGTCACTCAGCCACTCCTTGCCACCGCCAGCCACCGCCTCGTTGACGACGTCCCAGCCCTTAATCTTGCCGCGATACCGGCCGGCCACCTTTTCGATGTGTTCCCGCATTTTTACTAACAGAACGTCACGATTTGCGTCCTTGCCATCGGCTCCCTTGAACACCCATTCGGGCGTCTGTTGTTCCCAGACGAGCGTATGACCGACCACCTGCATCGCCTTCGCCTTGGCAAACTCAACCAATTTGTCGGCAGTCTCAAACGTGTACACGCCAGCTGCCGGATGCAACGACGCCCACTTCATCGCATTCTCGCAGGTGAGGCAGTTGAAGTGTTTGGCAACCAACTCACCGATGGTCTTGTCCTCATTTTGATAGACATACGGTCCCACCGCCACGCCGATGAGAAAATCATTTTTGTAGATATCCTTCAGGGCTGGCACCGGTTTGTCCCCTGCAGGCGGCAGCTCGCCGCGTGCCGGCATCATCATGCCGAACAAGACAGTTAAACCTAATATAAAAAACCTGCGCGTGCCAGGTTTGATCCGGGCTGACATTTCCGATAGGTCTGGGAGCTTTGCTGGTGGTTTCTGGTTCATGGAAGTCGGGATCATGGTTGGAGGGTGAGGAGCAGGCCCTTTCCGGGGGCGATCGTTATAGGCTCGGATATCTGATAGGTGGTTTGCGGCTGGAGGTTCGCCATGGCCATGGCGGTGAGTGTGGCCTTGGTGGGATCGATTCCCAGCGCCTTGAAGTCGATGGCCAGGCGCACGTTTTGGTCCTTGGCGCTCCAACTGGCGAGGGCGATAAGAGCTTTGCCATCTTTCCGATAGACGCTGGCCAGCACCTCGGCATTGCCGGTTTTGACCGGGCAGGCGGCGTCCCAGAAGCCGGTCATTTCGCTGCCGTTCATGCCGAAATCGTCCATGGCCTTCCACAGTGGGCGGGGTTCGCCGCCCCAGCCGAGGCGGGCTACCTCACCGAAGACCATGCCGCGCCAGGGTTGGCCGCTGCCGAGCATCTCGCTCATGAGCCCGAAGGGGATGCCGCTCATTTCGATCAGCCAGAGGTCGGGGCTGGCGTCGTAACCAAAGCTCTCGCCGTACCAGAGACGGTTGTAGTAGGGGAAATTCTGCATGTAGCAGTAGGCCGAGGGCGTCATGCCCGCATCCCAATTGAAGTGGCTCCAGGAGT
>CAIQXC010000797.1 GCA_903875675.1 Akkermansiaceae bacterium | reverse complement strand
TCGTTGGGAGCATCCGTCCATGCCTTGAAAATCCTGGGGTCTGGGGCAAGCCCCAGTCTCCGCAGGCCATTGGACGCGCCAGATCCTGTGGAACAATCCGGCGGATTTTACGACCAAAGCGGCACCAAACTACGATGAAAGCCTGGAAATATCGCCCTAACACCTACGATGTGAATTTGGTAAAGCGCCACGATGACAATTCGGCCATCAACAGTTCCATTTGGCGCGGAAGTGTTTCCAGCACGGCGAGTCCTCGTAATATGCGTCGTGATCCCAGGGATCGAAACGCTGGCCGTCGGTTTGAAGCAACCAATGCCACCGCGCCACCGTGCGGGCCGGACGTTTCCGCACGCGGGCGAGCATGGCGCAGCCGCCGTCGCTCCAGCCGCATTCGGCCTGCAGCCGTTCGCACCAACAATGTTGCGAGACCTCGCGCATGATGGCGCGGCCCAGCGTGGCCAACTCGCGGCCGAGGCCGCCGGCTAGGGCGGCGCGCTCCCAGTCGTCCTAGGGATAGGAGCCGGGGGCGGGCATGCCGGTGGGGCGGATGGGCATGGGAAAAGTGGCGGGGCTCATCTGGGAAAAGGGTGTCAAGGCTGATTTGCGAGCAGGCATAAAAACTTGATCCCGCCGAGTTTGTGAGTTTTAATTCACACATGAGCAAGCGAAAACTACCAATCCCGCGAATTTTCCAAATCTGCCTGTATCATCGCACCATGGCAGGACGACCACCGACAAAAGAGGCACCGTTGTTTGGCAAGCGCCTGGCGGCGGCCCGCAAGGCGCTGGGGCTCTCGCAACAGCAGCTCGCCGAAAAACTCGGCACCACCCGGGTTAACCTCGCGTACTATGAGCGCAAGGCGGGCAACCCGACCCTTGACTTCATGCACCGTTGCGCGGAAGTCCTCAACATGCCGGTCTCCGAGTTTATCCGCGAGGATGACGGCAGCGAGCGGAGGAAATCCGGGCCGAAATCCAGGATCGAACAACAGCTCGAAGCCGTCCGAAGCCTGCCGCGGGCCAAACAGAAATTCGTCAGCGAGTTCCTGGAAACCGTGCTGCAGGCTTCCTGAGCCACACGGGGCCGATCCGCCGAAAATAAAGCACCCTTACCCGCTTATGCCTTCCGCCGGGCTCCGGGCGATGGAGAACCGTTAGCTGGACGCCATGCTACAGCCACCCAGTCTAGCAGAAAAAATATTGAAAAACAAGGGCCCAAAGATGGCGGGTTCGGTTAATTGCCTTGGGCCGTTCGCGATCCGCTGGAAAACCACATTCTCGAAGCTGGCAAGAACATGAGAACAATGGCAGCGGCACCTATAACGCATTGGACAATATATATATCAAACTCGATGGCATGCGGAAAATGACTAATGGCTCGTCTGGAAGCGAATATTCCAGTGATCATCAGAATAGTAAAAAACCATCGCGCCCAGTTCCGCCCTCGATAAATCGCTCTGACGTATAAGACCATTATTGTGAGAACAATCAATATTGCAAACGGAGCTGCCGGATCTCGCAAATGTGCGGTGATCGTCCGAGTAATCAATCCGAGCGCAAAATTTACCCCTATAAGAAGTACCGCTAATTTCACTGTATTTGGTGGTTTGGAAATTGTCATAAGTTATTGGCCGGTATGGTTGTCGGCGGCGTTTCATCCGCTGGTTGGAAGAGGTTAGTAGCTGCCACAAAGAAAGGCGATGGAAATCGATAAGCAATTGATAGGAACCGGCTTGCAAGGTTCCCGAAACTGCCCGGCCGAAGTGGCGCGCTCAGGATCTGGATAGGTCCGGTTTCGCCCGCTGCGGGTCCGCGACGCAACATTGCGCTTCCCCTGCCCAAACGAATTTGCTATCAACTGTTCCAGCGATGAACGCCGCCCTTCCATTTGCGACCAGCAACACCATTCCGGTGGCCTTCGGGCGTTGTGGGCGGGGCGGGATTGCCGGCCAAGCCCCCGGCGCTGGCGATCTTCCGCCCGCAACCGGCCCGAGGCCGCCGCTCCCGGAAAAACCGCGTAACGAGCTGGATGGCAATCCGTTGCAACGGAATCGAAGCCAGGCCGCCATCCTAGTGGCTTTCTACGGTAACTGATACTAAGATTCATCGGCGGGCCGCCGGTCATCGTGGGGATCTCCGTGGCAGAGCGATGTCCGGGCGGATTTAAACGATAATTCGTGGCGTTCCGGGGTGGACAAATAGTCGATGCCAATTCCCCCGTCCATCCGGCTCCGGATTACCCCGGATTGTCACAAGCTGCCGGTCTCAATAAGACGGGTTTACCGGCGTTCCACGGCCCTGACATTGGGGCAAAACCACTGTTCACCGGCTGTCTCAATAACTAATGCCGGCCGTGGAACAATTGGGCCGGAATTACGACCAAAGCGCGTGGAAATATCGACCTAACACCTACGATGCGACTTGGGTAAATCGCCACGATGACAATTCGGCCATCAACACGGAGTCGGAGGAGGCGGGTTCAGATGATGTAGATTGCATACGCGACAATGTATGCTCCCTATGCCCCCGCGTGGCTAGTGGCCGTCTATTGAGCGCTTACGAAACATCAGGTCTTTCGCCTGACAAGAAGCGCCTTGCCCATCTCGGCGCACAACGCTGAATTCTGAGGAACGTAGCAAACCAGCGCTAGCGGCCCGGGGTGGGGGAAGACTTCTGGACGTTTACGAGCTAACAACATAACCTGCCAAAAGCAAAATAGCAAAAAAACAACTGCTGGCACAGCCCCTACTCCTTGCCTTTCAACCGTATTCGAATCAATTTTCTAACCTCTAAAATCTTGGCAGGTTCTGATCCAGGCTTAAAATATGGGCTGTATTCTGGTATATCTCTGAGAAGGAACTTAAGACATTCCTTACAGAAAATCCTGCATGCCTTGTTGTCATGCTCCAAAAGAGGCTCCAGATCTCTAAGTTGAGGCAACTTGTTTTTCTCCACTAACCATAACACGAGCAGCGAAATTTCATTATCAGAAACGGTTTCCCCTGTTTCCAGGATCACATCCACCCCTCCCGCGAAAAGAGGATATCCATTATTCCATTTATCCTGATAATACCTTTTCGCCAGTTTTATATTGGCGGTTGAAAGGCTCTCAATTGAAGTTTTCCCGTCCGATATAGCGTTCGCTAATACAACCAACAGCAAAGCAATTAGGAGATTCTTCATACGACTTAGCTGATCTTTCAATAAGAAACGTAGTTTCGCGGTGGCCAATGTGGCAATCCCCCATTATCACTCATTTCATCAGTGTAGAATCGCTCAGGCTCAAACCCTTTCTTGCCATCATCATATGACATGTATGTAGTACCACTCTTTATACCACTCCC
>CAIQXC010000796.1 GCA_903875675.1 Akkermansiaceae bacterium | reverse complement strand
CCGCGAGGGCTTGGTGCGGGCCTATTTTTGCGATCAGGGAGTGGGGTTCGAGGCGGAGAAATGGCGGGAGGTATCGCCCCTATACCGGCGCTTGATGGGGTTGGCCTTGGGACGCAAGCCAGGGCGTGCCGAGGTGGCTGGAGAAGGAAATCGTGCGAGCCAAAACACGCGGAACACGGCGGAAATGTTAGAGAGTGAAGACAACGGAACGGTCTTGAAGGATCTCGGAATTGCAAAGATATTGCATTGCAGAGTCAGGTATTTCACGGACGGGGCGGTGATCGGAAGCAAGGAGTTTGTGAACGAGGCGTTTGCCCGGGCACGGGAGCGATTCAGCGCGAAGCGCAAGGATGGGGCACGGGCCATGAAGGGCAATGGCAGCGGCGTGAAGGGATTGCTGTGGAGTGCCAGGGATCTGCGCGTAAGAGTCTGACAAGCTGAATTCGAGCCTGCGTCTTTCGGGGCACTTCAAACTTTGAATCTGCTAGGCTGTGAGCTGTGGAGGAGGGGGGGTGGATTTTGGATTTTGGATTGGGAGGGAGCTGTGCGCTGCCCTCGGGGAAGGCGAACGTCGAACATTGAACGTTGAACCGAAGAGGGCTGCGCACGGAGGTGCAGCCAGTCGGCCACCAAGCACGCAACGGGGTTGCGGCGCGGTGTAAAACCGTTCAGCGCCGGGCCGATGGGGTGGTGGTTTTAGCCACAATCCACCCCCTTCGCTACGCGGTTTGCTATGCTGTATTGTAACTTGTTGGAATTACTTGGAGTTGCAAATGTGACGATCCTCCCGCGAGGACGTTGCCTCTGACTGCAGCGGCTCATTCTCTGCTGCCAAACACCGTTCACGGGGAATTGGCTTGCGGAACGGGCTTGGTTCGGTGAGCCTCGGGGCATGGAACATCATGTGTATTTTTGGCTGAAGGACGAATGCAAGAGCGCTGCGGACCGGGCAGTGTTTGAGCAGGGACTGACGTCGCTATTTGACATTTCGCTGGTGGGTGGCGGGCGCTGGGCTGTGCCCGCAGCGGTGATGCTGCGGCCGGTCATCGACCAGTCGTGGGACTACGCGCTGACGATGCAATTTGCCAGCGTGGAGGAGCAGGATGCCTATCAGGTGGATCCGCAGCACCACGTGTTTGTGGAGACATTCAAGAGTTGGTGGGCGCAGGTGCAGGTACGGGACTTGGCATGAGCCGCCGCCGCAAGACCCCATCCGATGGCACGCAAACCCACAGCCAAGCCGGTGGCGGCCGGGGCATTTTTGCCAATGTCGCGTGCCGAGATGGACGTGCTGGGTTGGAGCGAACTTGACGTTCTCATCATCACCGGCGACGCCTATGTGGATCATCCGTCGTTTGGTGCAGCGATGATCGGCCGGGTGTTGGAGGCGGACGGTTTCCGGGTGGGCATCGTCGCCCAGCCCGATTGGAAGTCTCTGGAAGCCGTCACCGTGATGGGCGCTCCGAGGCTATTCGTGGGGGTTACGGCGGGCAATCTCGACTCAATGGTGTCCAATTACACCGTCGCAAGACACAAGCGAAAACTCGATGTTTATAGCGCCGGTGGTGTGCCGGGCCGCCGTCCTAACCACGCGGCGGTGGTCTATGCACAATTGGCGCGGCGGGCGTTTCCCGGTGTGCCGGTCGTGCTTGGCGGGATTGAGGCAAGCATGCGGCGGGTGGCCCATTACGACTATTGGGAGGACAAACTTCGGCCATCTATACTAACGGACTCGAAGGCGGACCTGCTGGTGTACGGCATGGGCGAACGGGCGGTGCGGGAAGTCGCCAGCCGCCTGCGTGACGGGCGAAGGGACTTGGGTGGCATCGCGGGCACGGCGGTTTTGCTAGGTGCGAAAGCCAGTGCCTCCGCGGATTTTTCCAAGTGCATTATGCTGCCGTCGTGGGAGGACTTGCAAGCGGATGTGCGGCTGCTGCTGCCTCTAACCAAGGTGACTGAAGCGCAGCAAACCCCGTATTGCGGCAAGCGCTTGGTGCAGATGCACGGGGCGCGGGCTGTGGTGATGGAACCGCCAGCAATGCCGGTGGACGGGCCGGAGTTGGACGCCCTGTATGAATACCCGTTTCAGCGGGCGGCGCATTCGTCCTATCAGGATCCGGTGCCGGGATTTGCGACTATCAAGGACTCGGTGATTGTTTCGCGAGGCTGCGCCGGGGGCTGCACGTTCTGCGGACTGGGTCTGCATCAGGGAAAATTTCTATCAAGCCGCAGTGTTGAATCGGTGTTGAAGGAGGTGAGACGCTTGGGTGAACTAACATCATTTCGCGGAACGGTGTCGGATCTGGGCGGGCCGACGGCTAACTTGTACGCAGCGAGGAATGGCCATGTGGAGGAGTGCCGGGAGTGCCACCGGCCGAGTTGTTTGTGGCCGGGCATCTGTCCACATTTTGAGATCAATGAAGAGCCGGGGCTTGAGATGTTGCGAGGAGCGCGGCAGGTGCCCGGGGTGAAGCATGTGTTTGTACAAAGTGGCATTCGGATGGATGTGGCGTTGCGCACACCGGAGTACCTGCGCGAATTGGTGCAGCATCATGTGTCCGGCCACATGAAGGTCGCTCCAGAACACCTGCAACCCGACGTGCTGCGGCGGATGCGAAAACCCGCTGGGGATTTTCCGGCGTTTATGGCAAAATTTTCCGAACTCAGTGCACTTGTCGGCAAACAACAGTACCTCGTGCCGTATTTTATTTCTAACTTCCCCGGCTGCACTGGCCAGGATATGGGCGTGGTCGAGGACTTCCTCAAACAGCAGCGCTGGAACCTCCAGCAAGTGCAGGATTTTATTCCGCTGCCGATGACCGCCTCCACCGCCATGTACGTCACCGGCCTGGATTTCACCAGCGGCAAGCCCATCCCGGTGGTGCGCAATGCCGGCGACCGGGAAAAACAAAAGATCATGCTCCGGCCCAATCAGCCAGCCGGCGCCAAATTTCCAACCACCCACTTCGATGCAGTGGACTGAATTCCTAGCAAGACCGTTGGCCGTCTGCGCCAATGTTTCGTGCGTCACCGAGGTGCGGGCCGGGTGCTCGATGTGGGGATTTTTGGTGCAGCCAACGAGGAGGAGGCGTGGGACCTGATCCAGCGAGAAGTTCTGGAAAAACTCGCCTGGCAGGAGTGAAACGCTTGAATACCGTTAAACGCCATGAATTCAACCCTTCCAATGATCCTTGCTTTCGTCGCTGTTGCGGCGTTGCCCAGTTATGCTGTTCCGGCTCTCATGCCTCTGCCGAAATCCATCACCCCAGGCAATGGCAGTTTGGTCATTCCGGCGGCAGCTCGCATCGTTGCGTTAGATCCAGCTCTCGAGCCATTAGCTAGAATTCTGGCATTCGATATTGAGCGGATGCTGCGGGTGAAGCTCGCCACTGGCCATACCCCAGTGGAGGCCGGCGACATTGTGCTGCAACTGCGGCCTGCCTCAACGGAACTCAAGGGAAGTGATGCCTATCGCATATCGGCGGATACGGCGGTGCTTGTCGAGGGTCGGACCTATCAGGCCGTGGCGATGGGGATGATGACGGTGCTGCAGGCATTGGAAAGCGATGGTGGCGGGTTGAAGATAGCGAGGATGACGGTGATGGATTTTGCCGACCGCGATTTGCGGGCCTTGCAGGTTTCCATCCGCGGCGGCTATCATTCGCCTGCTTGGGTCAAGAAGGTCATTGACCTGATGCGTTTCTACAAGGTGCGGGTGCTGCAGTTGCATACGTCCGAAGCCCTGTGGGTCGGCGCGGTCATGGACTCGAGCAATGGCGCTGATGCGAAGGTGCTGCGGGAGAATTCGGCCTGGAGCAAACGCGAGATGGAGGACGTCATCAGTTATGCCATCGAGCGCGGAGTGAGCCTGATTCCGCACAATGAGATGCGGCCTAATGATCCGTTCTGGCAGGCCGTGCTGACCCGGGATTTTACTCCGGGAGACCGGTTTGCCGGATATGTGGATGAGATCGATGGCAAAGGAAAATTTGAGATCAAGGGCAACCTGGCCGATGACCCTCGCTGGTGGAATTTCCTCAAGATCGTCAGCCAGCGGTCCCGCGACCAGTTTGCCAAGAGTTGGCCGGGGGGCAAACTGCCGTTCTATCACATTGGTCCGGTTTATGGCGAGGGCGGATGCAACGGCAAGGAGGCTGTGAGAATGTTAGGTTTTCTGATGGAGGACAATCCTGCCATCAAGATGATGTATTGGAACGGGCCGGGAGCGGATGATGTTGATATTAGCCCGCACAAGGCGAACATTGTGGTTGATTTTTACAGCAAGACATGGGGCGGGACACCTAGTGGCTTGCTGGCGGCGGGATACCAGCTTTGCAACACGTCATGGACGCCGCTTTACGTCCAGCCGGGAACCCTCAAGAAGGCGTTCGCTCAAGGCAAATGGATCCATGACGAGTTTGCCGTCACCCGCTTTGGCAAGGAGAGTCCCTTCGGGCTGCCGCTTGGTGAGAACGCCGATGATTGCAGCCAATATGCAAATCAAGTGGTCGGCAGTCTGCTCTCGACTTGGGACTTTGCCGGTGAGAGACAGGGCGACGGTCACTTGGAAATGATAGCTCCGAGCATCCCATATTACGCCGATCACGCATGGAACATGCAGGCATGGCCATATCCCAAAGGCTCGTATGAAAAGACTAAAGCTGCTTTCGATAGGATTTTCCCCCGCTCTTTGGTGCTTATTGCGGAACCGGTGGTGTCCCATCCGGTGGGTGGCGTAACTGCAAGCCAAGGCCGCTTCAAGGATGAGGTGGAGGTGACATGGAGTGAAGCGGATAATTTCCCAACAACCTATCAGGTTTTTCGGGCGGACGGCAGGGACGTCTCGCAGGCTAAAGCCATCTCGGCGAAGATGCCCGCCTCACTGGTGCTTGGTTTGAACCGGTACCATGACATCACGGCCAAGCCGGGACAGAAGTATGGCTATTGGGTGCAGGCCGAGAATGCCTATGGGGTTTCCGCTCTTCAAGCCAGTGTGGAAGGCTTCACTGGCGATGGGGTCGAGGTGCCTGCCAGTTATGAGGGGTTTGACTATCCGCCTGATGCGAACCTGGACGCACTCAATGGGGGCAGGGGCTTCAAAGACGCATGGTCGGTGAAACAGGCGAATATTCCTATCAAAATCAATTCCTTTGGCCTGACATATCCGGGATTACTGACAACGGGAAAATCGGTGCATTTTGAGATTTTGCACGATGAGAGCGAGGGCCGAAATCCGACGCACACCTCGGTGCTGCGACATCTCGCCTGTCCTTACGGGAAGTCCGGAACCGAGGTGTGGACCAGCGTGTTGATTCGTCCCGTTAGGAATACTTATACCACAACGATTTCCTACAACCGGATCTCAACGGGCAAGTTGTATGGCAGTTACTCCATTGCCGGGGTTCCTGCTGAGGACGGCAAGACCTATCTTGTGGTCACCCGCTCCAACTTCCAAAATGGCCCAGACCTGCTCACCACCTGGGTCAATCCAATCCCTGGTAAAATGCCACTCGACTCGGAGGCCACCATGCAGTCCCGTCAGGAAGATAATAACGAAAGCGATATCCTCGAAATCGCCGTGGAGGCATATATCAAAGGCGGGGATGATATGGATGAATTGCGGATGGGGCCAACCTATCAATCCGTTACTCCCGTCGCCAAGTGAGGTGAACTTAGGGTGCTGTTAGTAATTCCACGATGCGGCGGGTGGCACCGTGGTGTGGCTGGAGCAGGGCGGTGGCGCGAGTGGTGGCGGCGAGGGCCGCGGCGGGATCCAGGGCGCGGCGGATTGCGGCGCTCAGGCTGGGTGGGTCATGGGCGGTGAAAGCGGCGTTGGCGGCGATGAGTGATGAGGCGAGGGGCTGGAAATTTTCCATGTGAGGGCCGAAGATGACGGGTTTCCCGGCGAGGATGGCCTCGCAGGGGTTTTGGCCGCCAGTGGCCAGAAAACTCTTGCCGATGACCACCACGTCGGCATGCGCCGTCCAATCACACAACTCGCCGGTGCTGTCGATGACCAGGCAGGGGAGTGATGAATCGGGCGGAGAAATACGATCTGGCCGCCCGTTCCCCTCTGCCATGGTGGAGCGGAGAACCACCTTGAAGCCACTGCGCTCAAGATCGGCTTTGACTTGAGTGCGGCGTTCGGCATGGCGGGGGACGATGAGAATCAGGGCGTCTGGCGCTGCCTCACGAATGGCCCCGGCAATCCATCCTTCCTCACCGGGATGGGTGCTGGCGGCGAGAATGACCGGGCGGGCGGAGCCGGGACCAACAAGAGCGTCTAGCAGCACTTGGAAGCCGGGCCGGCGGGTCGGCACTTGGCCACTGCCGGGGTCGATTTTCAGGCTGCCAGTGGAGTGGATTTTATGGGCTGCCACTCCGAGGAATTGCCAGATGGCGGCGTCCTGCGGGTCTTGGATGGCGACGGCGTCGAGCAGGGCGAACACGGGGCGGACCCAGGCGGCAAAGCGCCGGTAGCGTGCGGTGGAGCGGGGGGACAATCTGGCATTGACGAGGCTGACAGGGATGTGGCCACGGCGGCAGGCGAGCAGCAGATTTGGCCAGGCTTCGCCCTCGACAAGGATGAGCTGTGACGGCTGAAAATGCCTGAGGTAGCGGCGCACCATGCCGGGGAAATCCAGGGGTGCGTAGGTGACGCGCAGGCCGGGGAGCTTGGCAGCAGTGGCCACGGCATGACCGGTGGCAGTGCCGGTGGCCAGCACAAAGCTCGGGTGGGGGTGGCTGATGCGCCACTCACGGATCAGCTTGAGAGCGAGCATGGCCTCGCCGACGCTCACGGCGTGGAGGTGGACGGCACCGCTGGGTTCGCCTTTGAGGTTGGCGCTATAGATGGCGGCCCGCTCGCCCAGACGGGTGCCGAATCCGCCGCGCCGCAGCATCTTGACAAGCCACCCGGGAAAGGCCGCCACAAAGAGCAGCGGCAACAGCAGCCGGTAGATCGCCAGTCCTAAAATCAATCGCATTGCGCCACAGGTTAGGTCGGTTTTCCCGGCGCGTAAAGCAGGATGGCGCTGCTGCCGTATTCGCGACGGTCCACCAGCGACCACCCGTTAGCCGCCGGGCTCGGTTGGTGGGTTCCTACTTCCGCGATGAACCAGCCATCGGCCGCAAGCCGGGGCCGCAACCACTCTCCGGCCAGCAACCCACCGATCAGGTCGGTGTCGCCGGGTTTTTTCATATAGGGCGGATCGGCGAATATCAGGTCATAGGTTGCGGCATCGCGGCGCAAGAACGCGCCGACCTCGGCTCGCAGGACGCGCCCGCCAAGGAGTCTTGATTTTGCTAGATTCTCGGTAATGACTTGGACGGCTTGGCGGTGTTCGTCGATAAAAAGACAGGTGGCGGCCCCGCGGCTGAGGGCTTCCAGACCCAGCGCGCCGGAGCCGGCGAAGAGGTCGAGGACACGGGCAGCATCGACCCGCTCGCCGAGGATGGAAAATACCGCCTGGCGGACGAAATCGGTGGTGGGGCGGGCCACAGCCGAGGGCACTTTGATGGCGAGCCGCCCGGCTTTTCCGGCGATGATACGCATGAGAGACAGAAGAATATGAGACAGGAGACAGAAGACAAGAGAAAGAAGACGATGAGACAGAAGAGGAGAAGACTGAAGACTGGAATAAGAGGTGCCATGCACCGCCCGAGGGCTCTGTTCTTGTCTTGGAGCGCAGCGGTCTCCTGAGTAACTTAAATTAACACGTTCATTTTCAAAAAGTTAAAAACAGCCATTCCCCCCTGCCCTGCCCAGTCCATACCCGCCCCGGGTTCCGAGCTTCTGTCTTCTTCAAGGAAATGGTGCGATGGGGCCGTGGCGGCCGAGGCTGATTTGGAGGGCGTCGAGTGAACCGGACGCTTCGACGTCACAGGCGACGCGCTGCGGCGAGGCCATGGGCGTGAGGACTGGATCGGCGGCGGGGAAGAAATGCTTGACGATGCCGAGGGTGGTTTCAGGGGCTGCGACGAGGCGCAGAACGGCGGCGGCTCGGCCATCGGCCAAGAGCGTGGCATTGCCTAGCAAAGAAAGGTTTTCGCCGAGCAAGCGGGCATCCAAGCAGGAGAGGACGTTACCGCGCAGGGCAAAGCAGCAACTGCCGTTGTCGAAGGTGGCGTGGTGCTCGCTGGTTTTGATGGAAATGGCGGCGGTTTCGGCCAGGCAATCGCCCTGCCATGTGCCCGGTGCCATGAGCAAGCCGCGGAAGCGGGCGCCGCCGGAGATGTGTCCGGCCGAGGCTTCGCCACCAGCGGACAGGGTGAACGGGGCTGGGGATTGGGGGGGCACTTGGATTTCGACCTGCATTGGCAGGCCGCCGACGAGGGCGAATTTGGCGGCAAGTTCGATGTGAATTCCCTGCGGCGTTGCAGCCACCGGTTTGAGCGAAAGCACCGGGGATTCCCAAGCCAGCGGGGCCTTGAAATCGGTGAGCACAGGCGAGCCGTGCAGCTTGAGACAGCCCAGTGCCAACGAAGAAGTTGCCGCTTGCCCGGACAGCGGTAAATCGCCGCTCAGACCGGTGATTTCGACCCATGGCGGAGCGGATCCGCCCGCCGCCAGTTTCAATGATGCATGCCGGAGACGAACCCAGCAGGTCGGTTGCCATGCCTCGGCAGCCAGAGGTGGAGGTGGGGGCTGGCTCGCTTGGGGTTGGGTATCGGGCGAGCCCGGCACGCTGGCAGCGGGTTCGTTTGGGTTGCTTGCTTGGGCCGGCGGCGTGGACGGGTGCTCCGGTTGCAACGCGGCGATCAGGGGAAGAGCCGGCTGGGCATCGGGCGGCGCAGTGGGCGGTGGCATTTGTCGGGTCAGATGCGAGAGCATCAGCGGCGAAATAACGAGGCGTGGTCCCTCGATGTCAGCAGCAAGGACGTCCAAGTGGCCGTGCCAGCAGGAACGCCAGCGCGGCGTGAGGCGGAGCGAGTCGATGCACAGCAGCGGTTCGGTCATGGCACCGCTCAATTCAGCGGGCTGGGAGATGACGAATTTGCCCAGGGTGATACCATTCCAAGGCGACCACGAGGCTCTGCCGATATGAGTTTCCAAGCCACCACAGCGGTGCTTTATCTTGGAGGCGAGCCAGTCTCGTGCCCATGGGCTGGCGAGCACGAGGTTGCTCGCAGCGAATGCGAGAAGCGGCAGCAAGCAGAGGGCTACCAGCAAGAGTCGCCACCTGCGGTAGCGTTTGGCGCCTGCTGGCATGGCGGTGGCCTCAGTGTTTGGAGGGGGTCTTGGTGGTCGGCTTGGTCGGAGTTTTGGTGGCGGGCTTGGATTTGTCAGGCACCTCGACTTCGGGCGTTTTCAAATGACCTGCCTTGCCGAGTTCGAAGCGGATGGCGAGGCTTTTATCGACGATGCGGGTGCCCTCGCTGGAGACTTCCTGGAAGCGATAGACGATGAGGCCGTACTTGTTGCCCTCGAAGCATCCGACGGCGATGTTTTCCTTGGTTTTGCCGAGGGTCGTTTCCTCCTCGAGGCGCCATTCGCTGCCGGTCCAGGCACCGAGGATGCTATCGGGGTCGGCCTTGATGTCATCGATGCGCTTGAGTTCACCGTTAGGCGAGCGGAAGACATCGGCTTTTGTGTCATAACGGAGGTTGGAAATTCCGCTGGCATTGCCGGTGGCTGCGATGATCCAGGCCCCGCCGAGTGTTTCGCGCAGCAGCAGTTCGACGTCTTCGGCGGGCTTGAACTCGCGCTTCGCCCAGAGCTTGGTGTACTCGTCGTATTCTTCCTTGGTGAGGCCGAGTTTTTCGTGGTACGGCAGAGGAACTCCTGGTTTGGCCTTGTTGGAAAATTCCTTGAACCATTTGATATCGAGGCGTGCGGCGGCTTCAACTTTTGCGACGTATTTGTCAATCTCTGGAGGGGGCAGCACGATGCCGATCTGGGCCGCCACTGGGATATCCTTGGTGAACAGACTGGCGAAGAGTTTGGGAACCTCGGCGGCGCTAGCAGCTGAAAGAAACGCAGTGGCCAATAACGGCAGGAAAAATTTCATAATGTTAGGAATCGGGTGAAAGGAGAGGATGGCTGGAAGCAGGCCGAATTCAAGCGGGAATCGGCTGGCTGGTGATTATTGAGGCTCGCCTGAGGGAAAGATTTTGGCGATGGAGGTTTCCTTTTGTTGATCCATCCAGTGTTCGATGGCAGCTTGCAGCGGAGCGAGCACCTCGGGGCGGGTGCTCGCGAGATCGTGTTCGCCATGGGGGTCGTTCGGCAGAAAAAACAATCCGAAATGGCGGGTCCCTTGGGCTGTTGGGGTGCAAACCAACTTCCAATCGTGGGTGCGCAGACAGCGCTGTTTCGCTAGCGCCAGTCGCTCGCGGTACTGGTCCTTGAGCACGAATTGATAGTTGAAAGCCGGGTCGATGCCGGTGAGTTCATCCATGGGTGGGAGTTTCGGGCGTTCGATACCGGGCACTTTGAACTGGATGAACGGAAAGCCCGTCTCACCATAAAACGGCCGAACCACCGGTGTTTCCCCTCCATTAAGCCACCCGGCAAAGCTCTGTCCTTGCCAAACCGGGGGCTTTTCCACGCCAACCCAATCGGCCAGGGTCGGCATGATGTCCAGCATGCGCACGGTTTCCGGGATGATCCGCGCTGCAACACCGGGAATGTGCATGATCATCGGCACATGATTCGCTTGGCCGCCTCCATTGAACGTGAGTCCATGGCCCAGGGTCACACCAGGCTCGTAGAGGTCGTCCCCATGGTCAGCCGTCACAATGACAATCGTGTTATCCTCGAGGCCGTTGCGCTTGAGGGCCGCCAGCACCCGCCCAACGCAATCGTCGAATTGGCGCGTGCAGCCGTCGTAGAGGGCACGGATTTGCGTCACTTCCGGTGCTGGCAGGGCTTTCCATTTGCTTTCCAGATCGGTGCCGCCAATGAACGAATCGATGTCGAAATCCACTCCGTTTTTATTCCGCCCACGGTACGCCGGATCACTGAAAAGACTGCAGTACGGCTCTTGACTCCGGTAGGGCAGGTGGTTGCAGGAAAAAAATACGTGCCAGAAAAACGGCCGCTGCGTCTGGCCCGCCAGCGCCAAGCGGGCCTCCACCCGTGCGGTGACGACCTCCGGAGTGACAAATTGCGCGAACGACTCGATCTGCGGAAACAGCCGGTAGCCCAGCGCATTGTCAAAGTACAAGGGCACCACAAAGTGCGCCATCACCACCGCCTGGCTCATGTAAATTTTAAAATTGTCGAAAGTTGACACCGAAATGTCCTCAAACCCCAGCGGGGCGACGTGATAGTAGCCTGCGCACCAATCGCCGATGGCGGCCGTTTCATAGCCGTGCTCACCTAGCAATGTTGCCATCGGTTGCACTCGCTGCATCGTTGCCTCCACAGTTGCTCGGTCCGGGTACATTTGGCGCACTCCGTGAGTTTGCGGATATTGCGAAGTCATCAGCGAGATGCCCGATTCCATCGTCGAGGCGATCGGCGTGTAGCAGCGCTCAAACCTCACGGAACGGGCCGCCAGTGCGTCGATCATTGGCGAGACGCCGACTGCGGCCGCTCCTTCGCTGCGGGCCGGGCGGTAGCCGGCGCAGCCGAGTTTGTCGCCACGCAGGGAGTCCGAGGCTAATATCAGAATGTTTGGTGGCCTCTTCCCGCCTGTCACGGGTGCTGCTTGACCGTGCTTGTGGCCTGCCAAGCCCTTGCTCAAGCCCGTCGCTACCACCAGCACCACGGCGGCGGCCGCTAGCCAGCTACGGCGACCGCGACGATGGATTTGCCAGAGGATAGCTGCGGCCAGAGCGGCAATTGGCAGCACCTTGAAAAGGATGAAGAAGGCGTCTGGCTTGGCCGCTGCCGGTATAATGTCGAGGGTTCGGTAAAACCAGTTGCCGAAACTCGCGTCGTTGAGGAAATACGGCCGGGTATCGACCAAACGCAGCGTGCAGTACCCTTGGGTGAAGGCCGCCAGCAGCAAACCTCGCAGGGTGACTGACCAAGCGCCCCGGTATTTCGAGCGGGCCGTCCACCATGCCGCAAACGGTTGCAGCAAGAAGGCCCCGACCACCGCCAGAATTGCGTAGGCGAGGATCATTTGCAGGTTTTGGCCGATGAGAAATCCCACGTACTTATCTCGGGCCAAGGCACTGAATTTGTTGTCCATCCCCCGGGATTGGTAGGCCAATCGCCACAGCGCCGTGCCATATTGATACACAAAAAAACCACCGACCCCGGCCAATACCGGCAAATAGCGGGCATCCGGTTGGCGGCGTACGGCAGTATGATCAGGTGGGGCGGCTTGGCTCAACGCGCCGAACCTTGCAGACGGCACCGCTAAAATCAAGACTCAGTCTGCGGTGGGTCCACATAAATCCACCGCGGGCTCGCCACTTTTTCGATGATCACACCGCGGCGCGACTGGGTATTGGCGGGCAGGGAAAGGCGCAAAATCACTGGCGCCGGGTTCTTGTCGTTCTGCTCAATGAGTCTCAGCAACTCAGCTTCCACATTTCCACCGCGAGGCGTGTACCCGAAAAGCGTCTCATCCCCATCAGGTGTGCTCAGCCGAAACGAAGCCCAGAGCTCGGAATCCGCATACTCATGCGTGAAAAAATGGTCCTCCTCAACATAGACCCGGAAATCCATTGCGCTCCCCGGCGGGCGTTGTCGGGCGTAGTCGTCCCAGTTCATGGGTTGGTACATCACTGCCGTCTCCCAATCCACCGCGAATTTCCCCGATGCCTCCTGCTCGACCTGAATCTCCCGTGAACTCCCATCACCCAGAACCACCGAAAATAACCAGAAATCGCGATCGACACCCACCAGAGCCCCCTGAAATCCCCGCACCCGCTTGAATCCAAGCGCCCGCAGCGGTGCCTTCGCATAGTACCGCTTCATCAACGGGCCCACCACCTCGGGCTGGCGCACCAGTGGCAGCATCGCCTCCAACGTGCCAGCCTCACAAAACGCCTTCACTTGGCGCTCCATCCCTTGGATCATGTCGGCCAAGGCCCGGTCGCTCGTTGCACTTTCCTCCGCCGTTGCCTCGGCTTGCTGCTGTTGAGCCTTGATCAGGGGTTGGGCTTGCTGAACGTGGCTCAACGACCAGAAAACCGCCCAGGCCAACAGCAAGGCCACCAAGGCGAACCAACCCCACGCCACGGGATAGCGCCGGACAGCAACCCGGCTCCACCCTTCTTCCGTCTCAGAAACGCTCAACTCTTCCGGCTCAATGAGCACCTCAACCCCCGGTTGGTGGCTGCGCCGATTGTCCACCCATTCCGCAGCGGGCACCACCAAGCGGGCTGCCGGTGCTTGGTAGGTATCCTTGTTTTCAGGAATGAGCCGCACCGGTTGGTCTTCGACCCCCAACCGCAAAACCGTCACCCTAGGGGCCGGCCCATCGTCCACCGTCCTCAATTCCACCGGTTTTTTTACGCGTGCCATGCCCGCCGACAACATATACCTAAAAACTCTATCGACGCAATGCCCCTCTCCATCTAAAATCCGTGCAGAGACTCCCGCCATGCCAACGCCCCCTCGTCTGCTCATCCTCACCGCCGCCTTCGGGGAAGGCCACAACAGCGCCGCTCGTAACCTCGCCTTGGCTCTCGTCGCCGCCGGGTGCGATGCCCAGGTGTGCGATCCCTGCTCGCTTGCCATCCCCCGCCTCACCGCCACCCTCAGCCGGCTCTATCGCTTTGCCACGGATTACCTCCCGCGAGTCTGGGGGAGAATCTATCATTCCATTGACCGCGTTGATTTTAAACACAGCGGCAGTTGGTTCAGCCGCAAGCCTGAGGCCCGGTTGGCCAAACTCATTGTTGACTATCAGCCCACCGCCATCGTCAGCTCGTATCCACTTTACCCCTATTTGCTCGAGCGAATTTTCAGCCGCGCCGGGGTCACTCTGCCAGTGTTCACGGTGGTCACCGACTCAATTGAAATCAACTCCGCTTGGCTGCGGGCACCTAGCAATTATTGGCTGGTCACCGATGCAAGTACCCGCAACACGATGATTGCCAGCCACTTGCCTGCCGCTGCGATCATCGACACCGGGTTTCCCGTCAACCCCGAATTTGCGCAACTCAATCCGCTCGCACCCACCGACCCCTGCGACCCCTTCCGCGTGCTTTTTTTCCCGATCGCCCGTCGCAAATCCATCGACTCCTGCGGTGCCTCTATCCTTGCCGCCTCCCCGGTCGTGAAACTCACCATCGTCCTCGGCAAAAACGTCAGACTGCTGTATTTCGCTGCGCGTGCCCTCCAACAGGCCCACCCTGGTCGCGTGCGGATCCTTGGCTGGACCCGGCGCATTCCCCGCTTGCTCACCCAGCACCACTTGGTGGTCGGCAAAGCCGGAGGTGCTACGGTCCATGAAGCCATCGCCGCCCATTGTCCGATGCTCATTCATCACCTTGTTCCCGGCCAAGAAGAAGGGAATCTGCGCCTCCTGGAAGTTATCGGCGGCGGCAGCCTCGCTGCCACTCCCGACGTCCTCACCCAACGCATTCGAGGCATTCTCATCGACCAAGCGGCCCCATGGCGTGTTATGAAGCAGGCCCTCGCCAGCCACAACCGCAACGCCGGTGCCATCACCGCCGCCCGCGTCATCCTGCAAAAGACAGAAGAGTGGCAGACCCAACCCCCAAGACTTTGAAAAAGCAGCTATTTTTCAATCCCCCTCTG
>CAIQXC010000795.1 GCA_903875675.1 Akkermansiaceae bacterium | reverse complement strand
TTGGCCAGTGGGAGTTCTGGTAACTCGGCGGCGGCCAAATCCTTCTTGGAAAAGCGGGTGTCCCAGTCAGCCCGGGCGGCTCTCCCAGCGGCAGTGCCGTGGTAGCGGCCGGTGAGTTTCTCGGCGAGTGCCTTTTTGGCGTCCATCGGGTGGCCGCCGGACTCGCGGGCCTCACCTAACAAAAGCAAGTAATAGCGGTCCATCAGTTCATCGGAAATGCTCATGAGTTTGCCGAACATCTCTTGCGGCGGGTCACTCACGCCGACGTAGTTGCCGTAGGACTTGGACATTTTTCGCACACCGTCGAGTCCCTCTAGCAACGGCAAGACCATGACGACTTGTTGGGGTTGGCCTTCCTCTTTTTGGAGGTCGCGGCCGACGAGGATATTGAAGAGTTGGTCGGTGCCGCCGATTTCCACGTCGGCGCGGATTTCGACGGAGTCCCAGCCCTGCATGATGGGGTACTGGAGTTCGTGGAGGCGGATTTCCTGACCGGCGTCGAGGCGGTTTCGGAAATCCTCGCGCTGGAGCATTTGTTGGAGGGTGACGCGGGCGTTGAGCCGGAGAATTTCCTCGTAACTCATTTTGCGGAACCAATCGCCGTTGTACACAATCTCGGTTTGTGCCTTGTCTAAAATCTTGAACGCCTGGTCGGTGTAGGTGGCGGCATTGGCCAGCACCTCGTCGCGGGTGAGCGGCGGGCGGGTGGCACTGCGGCCCGAGGGATCGCCGACGGTAGCTGTAAAGTCGCCGATGAGCAACACCGCCTGATGCCCTAACAACTGAAACTGGCGGAGTTTTTCCAAGGCCACGGTGTGGCCAAGATGGATGTCAGGGGCGGTCGGATCCACCCCGAGCTTGACGCGCAGTGGGCGACCTAGCTGGAGTTTTTCCAGCAATTCCTTAGCGGACAGGACCTTGGCGGTGCCAGCGGTGAGTTGGGCGAGTTGGTGTTCGGGGGACATGGCGGCGAGACGCGGGATGCTAAAGGCAAGACTGGAAGACTGCAAGACCCGAACCCCGGGCGAGTATGGAGCCGACAGTTACTCAGGAACTTGCGCCGCGTTATCTTCGTTGTTCTTGTTTTGCAGTCTTGAGTCTTGTGTCTTGCCGTCTTGAGTCTCCTAGATGCATCAAGAGGATGCGTTTGAGTTCTTCGCTGGTGGCCGGGCAGTGGGTGACCTGGTGGTTGGATGGGACGACGGTTTCGGAGGCCACCGGTGTGACGTGCGACGACCAGTACGGGACGATACCGTCGCTGCTGGCCGGGGTACCGCCCTTGCCGCGGTCGCCGATGATGGAGTGGAAGGAGATGGCAGGGGGCAGAGGGAGTTTATCGAGGGCGAGGATGGACTTATCGGTCGGGGAGAGGGTGTTGATGGAGGTGGGTACCTGGGGTTGTTGGGCACTGCCATCGAGGACCTTGCCGAGCGTCTGGACGGTGGTGTCGAGGAGTTCGACGGAGAGCTGTTTGGGCAGTTTGATGAGCTTGGAAATAAGCACTGAGATGCGGAAGGTGGCGGCGGGACTGCCGCGGTGGGGCACCGCCAGAAAGACGACCCGCTGCGGTTCGGGCAAGGGCTGAAAGAGGGTTTCCTCGCGGATCACGCGGCGGCTCGCCTCCGGCAGCTTGAGTTGCTCGATGGGCATCTTGAAATAGGCGTCGTAGAAGGCCCTGCCGGGAGGGGTGACGCTGGAACGTGCGATCAAACCGCCCATCGAGTGGCCGACGATCACCATGCGCTTAAGCGATTGGTCGCCGCCTTTGGTGCGGGCGTAGGCGCAGGCTTGGCGCAACTGTTGGCGGAAGCGCATGCTGCTGAGGAGCCATGGGTTGCCGGTGGGGTAGTTATAGAGCCAGATTTGATAGTGTTGGCGGAACCAAGGCTCCGGAGCGAGGTCGTTGATGATGGTTTTGAACGCATGCGGGGAGGAGGCGAGACCGTGAACCAAAACGAGTGGGATTTTAGCGGGGTCGTAAGGTTGGAGGAAATAGAGACCGGTTTCCTCACTGAATCGTCCGGGCAGGAAAATATTGAGGATTTTGAGTTCGTCGAGGTTGCTCATGTGCCAGTAAAAGGCGTTAGGAGCTGACCAATCAGCGGCGAGGGGTTGGTGGTTGGTGCCGACGCGGGTGTCATTGAAGAGCCAGCGTTTGTCGAAATGCCAGAGCGGCATGGTGCCGTCAAAGTCCAAGGTGGCCGTGGCAGGGTAAGGAAGGCCGGTGGGCAGTTCGAAGGCCGGCCGCGGCGTGCCCACCGGTGTGGTTTGTTTCCAACCCACGAGCGGGACACCGAGGCCGTCGCTGCAGCGGCGGGTGCCCAGGAAGTACGTGCTCACCGAGGCCGCTGGAAACAGCGCATCCAATTTTTCCATGTTCACTTGGCGGGCGTCGGGGCGGGCGATGCGGGTGCCGAGGGCGTCGGCGCGGCTTTCCCAAGAGCCCGGGCCGCAGCGGAGTTGGTCAAAGAGTTTGGCGACATTGGCGTTGTAGGTCGCTTGGGCGGCGGGCCAATCGTCGCGGCGGGACGGCTTGGCGAGGATGCCCCAGGCCTCGCGGGCATTGCGGGTGAGCGTGGCGGCGGGCACCCGTGAGGCGAGGGGCACATGGGTGCATCGCGGCACCCGGGGTGCGCCGCAATGGCAGAGCAAAGCGGCGGCAAGAAGAGGGAGGGCGGTGGCGGAAACAGGTTTCATCGCGGCTGGGTTAACCGACGATTCTGAAGCCGTCAGTATGGTCCAACAGTGGGATGGTTTCGGCCATGAAGGATTTGATATGATGGGCGACGTTGGATTCCTCGGCGATCTCCCTGATGAAGGAATTCACTTCACCAGGCTCACCCGTGGCTTGCAACTCGACGGTGCCGTCAGGCAGGTTTTTCACCCAGCCACAGACGTCGAAGGCGCGGGCGAGGTCCTTCACAGTGTAGCGAAAACCGACGTTCTGGACGCGGCCAGTAAAAATGACACGTTTGGCGATCATGGGAAGAATTCAACGTCCGCTACCAGGTTTAGGCCGCTGTGTCGGGACCGCTGCCGGCCTGTCACCTTTGAAGGGATTGGTTTGCAGCGCTGAGGACTTGGAACCGTAAATCTCTTCAAACGTCTTCCCGGGCTGGATGTTGAATACCATCGGCGCACTGCGCTTGCCCTGGGCGTCGATCACATACCGGACGACCTGCAGCGGAATTTCCTCGTCGGGTTGTTTCGGATTGGTGCGCCGGACCCGGCTGTCAAACATCTCCTCCGCCACCAGTTGCCCGTCAGATTTGCGGTAGCCATATCGCACCCAAAAAAGCTCGTTCTTCTGGCCGTCATATATTTTGCAAGACATCGGATTGCCATTCGCATCCATCCGATAAACCGTGGTAAGAGTGAGCACGCCCGCCGGTGAGTAGGTTTTCTTAATCAGCACCAGGTTGTTCGGGCTGCGGGTAAAAATGGATTTGGATTTGTCCTTGTACTGCATGACACGCACGTTGGGGCCATCGACCGCCTCAAGGTCATTGGCGGCGTGCAGCGTCAGCGGGCTGAGGATAAAAACGAGCCAGAGGATTTTCCAGATTGCCAGCGGCTTCATGGCGGTGAGACTAGGGGCAGGCGACGTCGGCTGCAAGGCGTCATTTCACGATGATTTGGAAAACCCGGAGAGGCCACCTCGACCTGTCGCGCCGCGCACGGGTGATGGGGATATTGAATGTGACGCCGGATTCATTTTCCGACGGTGGGCACCACGCGGAGTTGGCCAGAGCGTTGGCCCATGCCCGCCAGATGATTGCCGAGGGAGCGGAGATTATCGACATCGGAGGCGAGTCCACCCGACCCGGAGCGCTGCCGGTGAGTGCCGAAGAGGAGATAGAGCGCACCGGGCCGGTGGTTGCGGCACTGCGGGCGGAGTGGGACGGGCTGATATCCATCGACACCTCGAAGGCGGCGGTGGCGAGGGCGGCGCTAGCGGCGGGCGCTGACATCGTCAACGATGTGAGCGGCTTGCGGCAGGATCCGGTGTTGGCTGAGGTGTGCGCGGCAAGTGGCTGCGGGGTGATCGTCATGCACAGGCTTGGTGAGCCGCGAACCATGCAGGTTCAGCCGCAATACGCGGAGGTGGTGGCTGAGGTGCGTGGGTTTTTTATGGAGCGGCTGGCCAGCCTGACTGCGGTGGGGATAGCTGCAGATGCGCTGTGTTTTGATCCGGGAATTGGCTTTGGCAAATCCCTGGAACACAATCTCACCCTGTTGCGGCGGCTCGAAGATCTCGAGGTATGCGGCCGACCGCTGATGCTCGGGGTTTCGCGAAAATCCTTCATTGGCCAGACTCTGGGCATCAGCGATCCGGTCCGGCGAGAGTCACCAACGGTGGCCATCAGTGCCTTCGCCCGCCAACACAACGTGCGGCTCCACCGGGTGCATGACGTCGGACCCAACCTCCAAGCGCTGCGCATGATCGAGGCGCTGTTAGGAGACGGCTAGACCATCCTATGGGAGACTCCTCTCCTTCAGGGCCAACGGCCCGGCAATATGCCAGCCCGGGGCAGCGCCCCATAAGCGCTAACTTAACCAAGTAAGACTCGAAATAGAGGCTCATTTCTTCATACGATGGGTTAAGCTAGCGCTTATGGGGCATCGCCCTGGGTCGCGATCAAACCGATGTCATCGAGGACTGAAAGCCCGCCCTATGCGCGTTGGACACCGGGTCTAGCCATATATGCCGGGCTTTCAGCCCTCGAATATCTTGATGGCGCATGACCTTGGGCGTTGCCCAAGGCTGGCATAGGATGGGCCTTTGGCCCGGAAAAATGTGCCTAATCATTTTCCACCGAGATCAGGAACGGTGAAGTTCCAAGACTTGCGTCTACTCTCAGCGGGCAGGGGGGATGGCGGGCCGCAGCGTGACGGCGACCCGGTACGTGTCCACGGCTGCGGCGATGCCGCCCGCCAGCGCAACCTGATACTTTTCGTTATGAATCAAGCGGGCCTCGTTGGGGTGGGTCAAAAAGCCACCTTCCAGCAGAATCGCCGGATGGGTGATGCCAGAAAGCACGGTGTAGCGGGCGCGTTTAATTCCCCGGTCGAAGGTATTGTTGCCGAGAGAGCGCAGCACCGAGCCGTGGGCAGAAGTGGCTAGAGCCATATTGGCGGAGTCGTGCTCATTGCCGGCCCGCTCAATCTTATCGGCCTCCACCAGCCCCCGGCCGTAATGTGCCACTCCGGGTGGCGAAAGTGTGAATGTCTCGATCCCCCGGGCCCCACTGGCACCCGAGTTGAAATGAATGGCGATGAAGATCGCGTTTTCGGTGACGGCATTGGCCACGTTCACCCGCTCCTGCAGGGAGAGGAAACGGTCGCTATCGCGGGTCATAACGACCTTGTAGCCCTTGGCTTGGAGTTTGGCTTTGACGAGGTTGGCGACTTTGAGATTGTAGTTGGCCTCGTTGCCATAGGAACTGGTGGCACCCGGGTCCTTGCCACCGTGTCCGGCATCGAGCACCACCGTGTTGAAGCTGCCGGCATTCTTGATAAAGTTTGGCCGCAGCACCGGATCGATCAGCTTGGCCAGATCGGTGCGTGACACATAGGCTTTGGAATCGACCTCCTCCACGGTCTTGCTGAAAACGAATTTCACGTTGTTCATGCTGCACTCGGCGGCCCCCATGTTGAGTTTCATCGTTACCTTGGCATTTTCCAAAGTAACGGTGGAACCGCTGCGGGTGAGGCTGGCGAAGTGATAGAACTGTTTGATGTTCTCCACCGGGACGTAGTCATCGCCGTTGATTTTTCTAACATCCCAGGGACTGGTGGTTGCGGCCGGGGAAGCACCTGCGAAAAGGCTTGAAGCGATGATCAAGGCCGGAATGAGCCGCTGTGCCTGAGTCACGGATTTCGCAAAAATTTGCCTGTGGAACTGTTTCACGCTGCTTGGTGGGCAAGGTAGGGGATCCCTGCCGGAAGGCAACGGAAATTCTTCGCCCTCTTGTTGCCACCATGCGGCGAGCTGAAAAAACGATGGGCGCAGCGGTAAGTTAGCCGCTGCGCCCACATTTTTGCCTTTGAACTTCAATCTAACTTCAATGCAGCCGTCGTGGCGGCGTATGAAATCAGAAGGCGAGCGAGAGCTTCAGACCGCCGATGACGTGTTCCTGGCCGGTGGTGTGGCGGTTGACGGAATCTGTGGCCAGCTTTGAATCGGCGTTCACGTAGCGCACATACGGGGTGAGTGTTACGTCCTTGCGGAGTGCCCAAGGCACCGAGATCATGGCATAGAATCCCTGATAGCCGTCCAGCGCCTTGCCGTTGGCCTTCGCCTGCAACAACGTGTCTTCAGCGAAATCCACGCCCACGGCGGTGACAATACCCACACAGCTGCAGGGCTTGAAGGTCTTCGACAGATTGGCGTCGAAATACCAGCCGTTGTAGAGGTCGATGTCATAGTAGGCGGTGGCGCCGAGGGTGATGCCGGCGATAATTTCGCTGCTGGCACCCAGATAGAGTTCCTGAGTGTTGAGCTGGGTCGCGTTGAAGAAGCTGTAATAGATATAACCGCCGCTGAGGTTGATCGGGCCGAGGGATTTGGTGATGCCAAAGGTCAGATCGAGCTCGTTGGGAGTGGTGTTGATCGGATTGTCGTTGACGGTTGCGTACCAGGCGGAGGCGGTGAAGCCGAAGCCTTCATAGGTGGTGGCGAGGCTGGCAGATGCTTCCACCATGTTGCTACCCAAGTCCACGCCACGGAATTCGTAGAGGGAATTGTAGCCGATGGCAGCATTGCCGGTGACTTCTTGACCGTAGCTCAAGAAGGATGAGCCGGCGGCGATAAGGCTATAGATGATTGCGTTGGATACTTTCATATTGTGTTCGGGGGTTGTGGGGGTTGTTGTGCTTGTCGGAGATGAAGCCAGCTGTGGGCCGACTTCAAGAAAAGGGAAAAAACCGGCTCAATGGCTGCCAAGGCATCGACAGCGCCGATGGTGGCGGAAACAGGAACGGTATGAGAATAGCAGAGGGTCGAGCATGGCTGGAGGGCGCTGATTACGGCTGGACGGGTACATTCAATTCCATCCCCTTTGCCAAGGCTGTGCCAGCAACCAGATCCAATGAATTGAGTTCATTGAGGCGGCTGACGGTGGTGCCGTGTTTCGCGGCAAACTCGCCATACGTCGAGTTCCCTTCTATGGCTATGGTGCGAAAGTTTGGCTTCCCTGGGGTCGGCGTGGTCGGCTTGGAGTCGCCGGTTTTCTTCACGCTGGCCGACTCTGGTGCGGTGGGAGTGGCGCTAGCTACAAGCGGCTTGGCCGGCGCTTTGGGCACGGGTGGAACGGGTGGAGATGTCTTTGGTGCGACGGGCGGGGTGGCTTCGGCTACCGGGGTCGCTTTGGGGATGTTGGCAGACGGCCGCACCGCTGTCTTGTTGTCTGCTGAAGGATTCTTGGCCGGTGCCTCGTTCGCAGCGCCGGGCGTCGGGGTGGGCGCAACAAGATGGATCACTTTGCCTGGACGCATTGCGGAGGGTTTTACGTCGGGGTTGGCTGCAATCAGGGCGGCCGTGGAAATGCCGAATTTCTTCCCAATGCTCGTAAACGTCTCGCCATTCTTCACCGCGTATGTCTTGCCAGCCTTGGCCGACGTGGAAACTGCGGCCGGTGTCGGCACTGCAACTGGCAGTGCTGCGGCTGGCTTGTCGGCGCTCCTAGTCGTCGTGAGATTGCTCAGGGAGCGCAGCTTCGCGTTGTCCTCCTCCAACTGATGGATTTGCCTTTCCTGTTCGGCGCACAGACTGCGCAGGGTCTCCAGTTCGCTTTTGGCAAACAAGCAGGGCACCCCAAGTGCCCAAGAAAGGGCCAGCAGTAGCAACGGTGACTTCATCCGGGGCGGGACAATAATTGGAAAACCGAGAGCCGTCAAGCAAAATTCAAGAAATCTTAATCACCAATTTTCCTTTAGTATTTCCCGCCAGGGATATGCGTCAAGTCAAGGGCATCGGGAGGTGGGGCGTCAGAGATCATGCCCCTGACACACCGATTGGAGGTGAAGTGTATTGGGCGGATTGCCAGGGAGCCGGGGCTAGGCTGAGGCCCGGCCGAGGTAGGAATTGTCCTCGGTCTTGACGTTGATTCTCTCGCCGACGTTGATGAAGAGCGGCACTTGAACCACGAGGCCCGTCTGCATCGTGGCGGGCTTGTACACATTGTTGGCGGAGTCGCCCTTGACGCCCTCCGATGATTCCACGACGGTCATCACCATGGACGGCGGGAGGTCGATGGAGGCGACGTTGGAATCGGCCAGCAGGATGGTATAGATTTGGCCGTCGATGAGGTAATTTTTCACTGGATCGACCAAATCCTCATAGACGACGGTATCTTCGTAAGTTTCCGGGTTGAGGAAGTGGTAGCCGCTGCTGTCCTTGTAGGAGTACTCGTGGGGGATGCGCTCAAGCAGGACGCTATCGAGAGAATCGTTGGATGTCATCCGCAGGTTGAAGACTTTTTTGGTGGCCACGCTGCGGATGGACATCTGGACGTAGGATGCCATGCGGGGTGGGGTTTTGAGTTCGTGATCGATGACGATACAAACTTCGTTATTGTGGCGGACGGCGTGTCCTTTGCGGAGGGTGATGACGGGGGTGCTGGCCATAGTGCTGGAAAGGGGGATAGGCGGTGGGATAGCGCCTGGCAAGCATGGAATGACACGACTTTGGAAAAATCGCCAAAGGAGTTGGCCCGAGCACGGGCATCCCTGCAGAGGCGGTGGCTCCTTGCCTCAAGGAGGGTGGGCGTCCCCGCCCACCAGGCCCGGGCATCTCGGCGGATCCGATGATTTCTTGCCTCAAGGAGGGTGGGCGTCCCCGCCCACCAGGCCC
>CAIQXC010000794.1 GCA_903875675.1 Akkermansiaceae bacterium | reverse complement strand
TGCTGCTGCGGAAAGCGGAACGGCTGAAAGCCAATCCCAACCAACCGCTCAAGCTCCTGATCTCTGGCGCTCCCGGCATCGGCAAGACCAGCCTCGTGAACCTGATCGCCCGCACGCTCGCCGCCCACCCCGCCGCCATCGAGGACGTGAACGGCCGTGAAGTCGGCCTGGACGTAGCCCGCGAGTGGACCCGCTCGCTTGCCTATGCGTCCATGTTCGGCCCTTGGTCTATCAAAGTCGTGAATGAACTCGACCGCTGCTCCAAAGACGCCCAGGACATGCTCCTCACCTACCTCGACCGCATGAAGCCGGGTCACGCGTTCCTCGGCACCACGAACCTCGACCTGTCCAGCCTAACGGAACGGTTCCAGACCCGCTTTCAATCGGTCCGCCTCCAGCCACCGGAAAACGAATCTCTCGCGGCATTCCTCACCCGCCGCTGGGGCGCTCCCATCACCATCACCCGCCAGATCGCGGAAGGGGCCAAGGGTAATGTTAGGGCGGCAATGGCGGATTTGGAGATGTGGATGGGGTGACGGCCGCTGAAAGCGCCGGTGGCCGGCCCATTTTGGGCTTGGCTCACCTTCTATTGTCTGTGGAATGTGTGTTCTCTGAATCATAACAGTCTTTCGGGTCAATAGTCCCCAGTCATCATCACATCATGTGTGTGGTCATCAAAGTAAATATGATATTCACTTTTGCGAAGTAAGACCATAAAAGAAGAGAGCAATAATGCCAAAAACTCCAAAAAGTAAAAAACTCCAAATGCCATTGAGATCAAGCCCCCTCGTTAGGATGACTGGAATCCCGATCCATATAAACAGCGCGACTAGACCTTTCATAAACTATAGTAGTTGTATTAACTCATGCCTCCTGATCAGGGGTAGAGAAATTCGTTCATGCCGTGATCGATGCCATCTTGAGGAGCAGTCATATTGCGTATTCACATTGCTGGTTTAGATGCTTTCCTCAATCGGGTTGAGAAAGTCCTTGATTTGATCAAATAATGGCTGGATGTTAATGACGAGCGCTATCCGATCCATGTCGCCGGACGTAAAGTCTGAAAGCTGAAATAAGCCTTGCCAACCTGCGTACTGCCCATCGCCGTACCAGCAATGAATATGGCCGCTTCCAGAGATGGGACCGGTGAGCAAGGCGGCTGGAAGAAGTTCATACATTGCCTTTTGATAGGACAGCGCACAATCAACGATAAACTGTTTAGGGCTCTGCAAAAAACGCTTTTTGAAGCCATAGCCACTCAGCATCTTCGCGATAGGGGGGGCCAGATTTGGGTTGAGGCGAATACGCACAAGACCTGGTTGGTGGGACTCCAGTTCGATTAATCGACTTCCGATACTTTTCCGATTATCGCTTGATATACTCATGTTTTAGCTTCTGCTAGAGCTGGATTTTGGTTCCTACGCGCGAATTCATTTGGAAAGCATTGAGAAGCAAAGGCCGATAGTCTGAGAGATCATTGCTGATAGAATATCCGTGCCTGCAAGTTTTCCGGCTTTGCCCATCTGGTCCCCAATCGTGACATGTTCATTGGAAATGGATTCGAGTGGCTTATTTAAAATAAGAAATCCCTTGGATGTTAAGACCAGGCCAGATGCTCCGAAGGCGTCTTTTTCATTGATGAAAACAACACCTTCTCGTTCCAGAAACTCCAAAGTGCTTCCATAGAGACTGTTGTAGTGGTCAAAATTCTGCGAACAGCCATCTGGAATCTTGCCTGCTTCTTTAGCCTCCGCATAGATGTCTTCATAATGCATTTCCAATGGAGCAGGAAACGCTTCGTATGCACGATAAAGAACATCGGCCATAGCAGCTTCAAAGCACTTGTGATTGAAAGGTTTCATGGAATGATTCCCGTTGATTACTGGTTGTTTCGCGTCATAAGAATCCTTAGAATCAATGAAGACCACTTAATTGAGTCAAATGCTAGCGCGGAAATAACGGGTTTAGTCCCATGCACATCTCCCATGTTAGACCTGAGCTTCTGCATTACATATGCGGCTTGGTTCAGTGACTTTCGGAGATTGTCAGTGAGCATGAGAATTTCTGGTTCGTCCCATTTGATTTCCCTAAGCTCTGAAGTGAGTTGTTCGTCAGCCGCGATCGCCTTTAATGATTTCACAATCCTCTGCTGAAATGAATCCGCAAGTGGATTTCCAAGGCTGAATTCGCAATAGATTGCAGTGGTGACAGAATCAAGAGCGGCACACGATGCTGATAATGATCCACTCAAGTCTCCATCTCTTAGGCGAGTCGCTGCCTTTTCAATATCCGCGTGTGCATCCTTTGGAAGCTCCTTTAGTTCATCCAGATCGAAGATTTCGACAGGAATGAGGTTGTTTCCAGAAAACTTCCACCCAACCCTAGATAGAACCCTTTCAAGTTCGTCCATTAGATGGGGTTTGCGACGCAGAATTTCCTCGCAGCAGATGGAAGCAATTTTCGCTAATGATACTTTGCCTAATGTGCCGATGTGCTTGTCAATGGATGAAAGTAGTTGGGATTTTGTCGCGCCTCCTTTGGATAGTTGCTCCAAGTGAGAAAGTATTGACATATCAAATCCCGTGTAGCCAATAATTTGCTTGATGTCGCCAAAAGAAAAATGTTCGGCAAGCGAGGACCGAATCGGAGCCCAGGGTATTGTATTCACGGTATGAAACTCATCTGTTGTAGAATTTCTTGATTTCAGTCACATGGCTAATAATGGCCTCGGTGCTTGTTGCAACTCCGCCTCTAGTCACCGCGTCCATGAAGGTTCGCAAATACGAAAGGAACTTGGTGCCGCTGGGGACGGAAGGTGGATATGTTCCGTCAGCCAGAGGGATGTTATGAAAATGATTACTGATGCTTTGCACAACCTCGCTTTCATTCATGCCACTCTCAAAGTGAACATAAAAGGTCTCAGTTAATCCAAGAATCAATGCTTCTGGAAGTCCCATATTTATGATTTGTTCTCCTGTAAATGCAGCGGGATCAACCCCCCAGATCTCTCCCATTTGTCTGGCCTCAGGATCAGTCGCCAAACGTGTCATCCACAGCTTCTTGACGAGCTTTTGTCGTTCGCTTTGTGGTGCCGGAATTTTCTTTTTTGATGACCAAAACATAGCGTGCTTGGGAATTGATTTTTGTGAACGGATATGTGATGGTTTACCCATGGGTTTGCTTACCTGTAGCCACTATCGTTTAGGACGCACGTCAGATTGACTTAAGGCAATTCTCAAAATAGCGGGATGCTTCGCCGCCGTAGAAAGCGTTTCCTGTCGCGATTTCTCAAATTCCAATATTCGATTGCCTATCTCCAAACTCCACATATTTCCCTCTTTGTCTCCTAGTTCAACAGATTGCCCGTTAGTCACAATATTTTGAACCAGATTGTTCAGTTGTTCAGACGACAAGCTGAAAGTTACTAGAATAAGGTGAAATCTTGAGTTTGAATATCTATTCAGCTCAATTGGGGTCTCGTCGTAAACCTTTGCTGATATCAGTTTGCAAGTGCCGACCCGGATCTGGAAATGGTCATCGGCTGGTAGTCTTGCCCCTTGCCATAAAACAGACACTCGAATCTCGACTATCTTAATGGCATCAGTCTTCGGTCCAAATAACTCCAAACGGTATGGCTTAAACCCAGCTTTTTCCAGAAATGCCTTATCGCAACTAGCTGCCGCAAGCATTGGACCAATATCAACATTACGATAAACCTTTCCTAACTCGCTAAGCGCCGAATGCCAATCGGCTGGCGATCCAGAATGGTTTCGACTACAATTTGAAGAGATCGCCCATAAAAGCAGGCAGCAAAGCTTACCCATAACTGTTGGCAATGGCCTCATCAATCTATTATGGGGCAACTCTAAAGACCGTGTCTTTTCGTAGTTTTCGTTTTTCATATCTTCTAGCTAATATGACATCCCGGCTGAATAATCTAGCTGCCCATCTCTGGTACCCAGAAAGAGGTGCCCAATGGCTTTTTTGAGAGGAGTTTGGGTGTTCAGTTTGAAAGGTGTGTAGAGGTGCCCTTTGGACAATTCAACTCCTTTGCTGCCATCAGGACAGCCGCGAGAACATCAAGTGCGCCAACGTCCTTCAAAGCTTTTGGAACCGCGTCATTGTTTCCCAGATCTGGGCCAGCGATCCAGTCCTTATGGCTGTATAAACGGTTATTTCTTGCAGGAACATATGTGTACTTTGTCCATTCGCCACAATCCCAATCCGTCACCGTGCCGATAAAAAAGCGTCTATGCTTACATTTGCATTCGCAGCAACGGCCCTTCACATTGATCATTACTCCTACAAAACCCGCTAGGTAGCTGCCCGGTGTAGGCTCACCGTTGACGCGAATTTCATTCCGTTCTTCTAATTTGGCTTCAATCCCATGATTTGCTGCCTTCCCCTCTTTACTCGTAAGAATGTAGTTCATGGCTTCACCTAAGATTCCATCCGCAAGTTGGGCAAGAGTTTCGCCACCACCCATTTCCGCGGATGCCAGCAACGCTTCCAACGTTTCGCCATTTTCCGCTAGTCCTGTAGCGGCACCAGCCAATATGTCTTCGTTCATACCCGACTCTGCGAACACAGAAATGTTATGCTCGTAGTCCTCCTTCGTCTTTCCAGGCGTACAAACTAATCCAAGCCGATCTACACTGGTTGTTGGATGATTTCCTACAAACCCATACAGGTTCTTTCCTCCCCTTTCCCCAATCGGATCTCTGGATGGCCAATAGGGGATACCCGACGCGGTTTTCATAGCCGTAGGGCCGATTTTCCGGCGCGGTTGCAAGGGCTGGCGGCGTTT
>CAIQXC010000793.1 GCA_903875675.1 Akkermansiaceae bacterium | reverse complement strand
CTAGACAAGGGTCAACTCATGCACATCGGCGGTCATAGACACGCCGTTATCAAGATGCCTCAGGGATCAAGAATCTCCGAATTTGCCATGAATCCCAACTTCGGCACCAGAGCGGGTTTGGCGACTTTCTTTTTTTGTCTCACACGAAGCCACGAAGGCACGAAAGGTTTGGAAATTTTCAGTCATGGTATTCCCTCCTCTTCTTCATGGCTTCGTGGCTTCGTGTGCGATTCTTTTTGAAACTCCTGGAATCCGACTTGCTCGCGCCGTCGCCGAAAACGAGGTCGAACCCAGAGTTCTGGGCCTACGCCCGCCGTCATCGCTTTTCGATTTGATTTCACCCATGTCCGGCGTTAAGACACGGCGCTATGCAAGAATCATCCATCATCCATCGCCGCCAATTCGTCAAACTCGGCACCTTCGCCGCCACTGCTGCACTGCTGCCCAGGACGGCCACCGCCGCCGCCGCCAACACCGCCGCCGCTGCCGCCGCCGCCCCGGTCGGCGCGCCCTACGTGCTGCCGGGGCTGCCATACGCTCACGATGCCTTGGAGCCGCACATCGATAAGCTCACCATGGAAATCCATCATGGCAAGCACCACGCCGCCTACATCACCAATCTGAACGCCGCATTGGCCACCGTGCCGGATCTGGCCAAGCAGCCACTCGGGAAACTGCTTGCCGGGCTACCCGCCGTGCCCGACGAGGCCCTGCGCGGCACGCTGCGCAACCACGGTGGCGGCCATTGGAACCACGACTTTTTCTGGAAATCCCTCGCTCCGGCGGCGCAATCCGGCAAGCCGTCCGCCGCCCTGGCCGCCGCGCTGGATGCCAGCTTCGGCTCGCTGGAGGCATGCAAAAAATCCTTTGGTGAAGCGGCCACCAAGCGTTTTGGTTCCGGCTGGGCCTGGCTCATTGTTTCGCCGGACGGCAAGCTCAAGATCACCAGCAGCCCCAACCAGGACAATCCGCTGATGCAAGGTGTGGTGCCCGCTGCGGATCTCGGCAGCCCGCTGTTAGCCCTTGACGTCTGGGAGCACGCCTACTATCTCCACTATCAAAATCGCCGCCCCGAATACATCGCCGCTTGGTGGAACATCGTCAATTGGCACGCGGTTTCAGAACGCTTCGCCGCCGCTAAAGCCTAACGGAACATGCGAGCGGGACTTGCCAAAGTCCCGTTCGCCTGATTGGGTAACGACGCGCCCTCACTCGGCCAGGGTCGTGTCGTTGGCTACAGCGGCTGCGGCACGTCTGGCAGGAACCGGCTCACGCAGTATAGCACGGCCAGAAGCACCAGGCCGATGCCCAAGCTCCAGCCGATGAGCTTCTTCTCAATCGGCAGCAACGGCTCGTAGTCCTGTTGCATTTTGGTCATTTCTTCGCCGATTTTTGGTTTGTCAGGCATAAGTTGATATGAGTTAAATGGATGGAGTTTTGGGAAGAGGGTGGGGGGCACCGTTCGCATGTTAGGGATGGACCAGTGGTGGATGCACACCGCCGAAAAACACCCATGAGATGATCAGGCCAAACCAGATGATGAAGCCGAAGAGGCCAACCGCATAGACGGCAGCCAGCCTGCCGATGCCTTCGTCCCAGAGTTTTCTGAAGTTGGAGATCACGCCGATCGTGAAAAACGTCAGACAAAAGAACAGCACGCGAAAGATGTTAGCCTGCTCGGTCGATGCCTTGGCAGGCCCGGCCTTGGTCTCTTTCTTCATCACCGGCTCCGCCACCAGCGCGGCCAGGCCGGTGGCAGGGTCCACTTTGGAGACCTCTTTCATGACCGGCACTTTGACTGATTTCAGTTTGCCGGCGAGCGGGTCGCTGACTTGCATTTCCTTGGTTAGAGGAACGAGGGACTCAGTTTTGACGAACGCGGGATGGGCCAGGCCGAGGGTTAGGAACAGGCCGAATGTTAGCACATATCCGATGATGAATTTTGGGAAGCGTTGCCAGATTTCGATAGGGCGGACTTTGTCGCCGTCGCGTTTTTCGATATGGTTGGCCCAGATATATGCGAGCACGAAGGCCCAGATGCCGATGAAGATATCGATGAACACCTTGATGCTGGTGGCTGTGTTCAAAATCCAGTCCTTCTCATAGATGATGCCGTTGCCCGCAGCCTTTGCCAGAATCAGTGCATCGGTGATGGCCCCGGCGGCAGTGGCCGCACCATCGGTTTTAACCGCCAGGCCCATCCACGCCCCGGCCACCAGGGGTTCCTTCCATAAAAACGTCTGCGCTATAAACGGTAGCAGCAATAACTCAACCACCGCAAAGACCACCACCAGTGACGACACCATGATCGGCACCATCGGCCGTGCCCGGATCGCCCCACCCGTGGCAATCGCCGCTGATACCCCGCAGATGGATATACCCGAGGCAAGCGGCGCGGCCCATTCACGGCTGAATTTGAAGTATTTGCGGGCAATGTAATAGATCACCGCCCAGTAAATCAGATAGGCCTCAACGATGGCACAGAACCCGCGAAACATGATTCCCCACGCCAGCGAGGAATTTTCCAAGGCCTTGATGCCCACCCCCGCTCCCATGATCACGATGGCCGCCTTGACAAATAGTTCGGGCTTTACCGCCTCCTGCAACAGGGCCGCAAGCCGTGGAAAAAAGTTGCCGATGAGCAGGCCCGCCAGCAGCGCCAGCACAAACCCGGCCTCGCCGGTGAGCTTCAACGACCAAGTGATGCCAAATTTCTTTAGCTCCGCCGGGGTGGTAGCGGCGATGTTAGCATGACTGCCCAGAACCCAACAGGCAAAGCTGATTGCAAACGCCAGCGTGAAGGCGACGACGAATTTGCGAGGGTTGCCGCCTAACAGCCAGTTGCCGATGCCCAGAAGCAGCCCCATCATCAGATACGTTGAAGCCACCGCCCACCATCCAGACATCCACTTGAACGAGGCCCCCACCGGGGTAATCGCTTTGGATAAATCCGTCCAGATACCCACTTTCGCACCGAAGCCTAATAGTTCGACGCCGAAAAACACCCCCAGCGAGAGCACAAACACCGCCAAGCCAGTCCATAACGACAGCCAGTCTTCGCTGATGCGCGGTCGGCGTGGTACCACCGCCGCTTTACCGCCGGATATCCCGCTTGTTTCCAGGTTCATTTTTGCTTGCTCCATGATACTTGTTCGTCGGGTTGGTTTGTAGTTGTTCGCAGCGCAGCCAGCTTAGGGCCAAGGCTCCAGTTCTGGCAAGAGCGCACGCCTGACAAAGGAGATTCGGGCCGTTTCTCCGGCCGCTAATCGCTAAACCTCCGCAAATTGTCTGGATTTGGCTATTACCAGCGGATTTGCACAGCTTTTGGGCAATCATGCGTAGTCATGTCTTCTGCTATCACACAGGGTCCGCCGTCGTCTGCAACGACGCCAACCCCACCCCGCCAGACACCCGAACCCAACAAGACAACCCCTAGCACCACTCTTGCCACCCCTCCTAAGTAAAAATCCCTAGTCAATCAACGAATTACCCGCAAACACCCGACAACCGAACCCCTCTAACCTAGACAACCATACCGATGAAAACAAACTGGAAACTTCCAAACATCTCGACCATCAGCCGATGGATCCTCAACAAGCCAAGCAATCTGCTTTGGGGTGCCGGAGCCGGTGCCGCACTGGCAGTGGTGCTTATTTCGTGCGCAACCAACCGCACGATGATGGCTCCTCCAAGCATCCCCGGTGCCACCTTCGTGGGCTCCAAGGAATGCGCCACTTGCCATGAAAAACTCGTCCGCGACTTCCGCACGGCGGATCACGCCAAGCTCCAAGCCAAGGGCAAGAACGCCGTGGATATGGGCTGCGAAAGTTGCCACGGCCCCGGCAGCAAGCACGTGGAAGCCGGTGGAGGCAAGGGCCTCATCGTCAATCCCAAGAAATCTCCCGAAACCTGCTTCCAATGCCATTTGGACAAGAAGGCCCAGTTCAGCCTGCCCTACACCCACCCGGTGCTAACCGGCAAGGTGAGCTGCAGTGATTGCCACAACCCGCACAAGGGCAACGCCGTCAAAGGCGGCGGCACCCAGCTCAACGGCAAGAACGAAACTTGCTATCAATGCCACAAGCAACAGACCGGTCCATTCGTCTTCACCCACGATGCCGTCCGCGAAGGCTGCACCACCTGCCACAGCCCGCACGGCTCGGTCAACCAGAAGATGCTCAATGAGCGCAACCAAACGCTCTGCCTGAAGTGCCACTTCGATGGTGGTTCCAATAATACGATTACCCCCACCATCTCCAATCCAACCGGGTTCACGGCCACCATGGGCTCATCCGGCAACCACGGCGGCAACGGCAGTGACTGGCAACGCGGCGCCTGCTGGAGTGCTGGCTGCCACGAAGCAATCCACGGATCCAATGTCAGCAACGCACTGCGCTACTAACTAACCCACCGATTCAACCTTAATAAAAATTATCACGACATGAAACCGATTCGCTATTCAAACCTCTTGGGACAGTCCAGGACCCTGCGTTCGCTCCGTCTCGCACTGGCCACTCCGGCCTTGGTGCTCACCCTCACGGTCGCCGCTCACGCCGGTACCACCGCGCCTGCAACCACCGCCGACGAAACATCCGGTACCAACTGGGTTGGCTTCACCATCGGTGGGGCTTTCGTCAATGGCAATGACTCCGGCATGATGCGCCGCACTCAGACCAACGGTGACTTTTACGGTGGCATCGATTCGCTGCAAGTGTCCCAGGCGCTCAACAAGGCCACCACGTTGACGCTTGACGGCCACGCTATTCCCGGCTTGGAAGATTATCTCGGCAACCTCACCCTGACCAACTCCGATATCGGTTACGTCAAGGTCGGCTACAAACAATACCGCACGTTCTATGACGGCAGCGGTGGCTACATGCCGCAATTGTCCGACCTCTATGCCGAGCCGGCATGGGGCCAGGAACTGCACGTGGACCGTGGCGAGTTTAGCGTCGAAGCCGGTCTGCGTATGGAAAATCTGCCAGAGATCACCTTCGGCTACAAGCACACGTTCCGCGATGGCAATAAGGACAGCACGTCTTGGGGGACACGTCCGTTGGCACAGGCGGCGGGTGTTGGTAGCCTTGGCACCACCTCTTTTGCGTTTGCTCCTTCCTTCTGGCATCTGGACGAAAAGAGCGACATCTTCGACCTCGGCGTCGAGCACACCGTCGGCAACACCGACCTCGGACTCGGCTTGAATTACGAGCATACGTCCTACACCAACTCGCTCAACACCCGCACCGGTGCGGTTACTATTAATCCGGCCGGCGGAGCGGTCACGGCCAATTCCCAAGTCGCAACCTCCAAAGCAGATGATTACGCCATGGACCTGTTCTCAGGGAATCTCCATAGTGTGACGCGCTTCAACGACAAGTTGTGGCTCACTGCGGGCTTTGCCTGCTCCACGGTCAACACCAATACCGATGGCTGGCAGCAACTCGCTTCGCCAGTGAATCCCGGGGTTCTTCCCGGTAGCACCGCTTCGACCACCAACCGCGTGATGCCCATGGGCGGTGCCGAATTCGAGCAGTACGTCGGCAACATCAACCTGATGTGGAATCCAATCGAAGATCTGACCGTCACTCCGTCCTTCCGCATCGAGCAAACCAACCAAAGCGCGCTGGCCCAGATGAATCAGTCGACTACCACGAATCTGGGTGTCACCACGCTGACAAATGCGCTCAATTCGAGTGAAATCAGCACCAATAGCTACACCGAAGCCATCGATCTGCGCTACACCGGTATTGAGGACGTCGTGCTCTACGCCAAAGGCCAGTGGGGAAATGAGTACCAAACCAATTGGTATAATGATAGTAACAGCAGCCCCGTAACGGTGCCAGCTGGTTTCGTGGGACCTATCGACTGGCTGCGTGAAGGCATCAACATCAAAACTCAGGATTACACCGCCGGTGCCAATTGGTATCCGCTTCGTGGCCTGAGTTTCTCCTTGCAAGGTCTCTACTCGGAACGTGACGAAGCCCTGGATCCCAGTGCCGTCAATGGCCCTGGTGGCAGCGCGACCTTCAGGCCCGCCATGATTGACCACGACACCACCACCGATGACGTCAATCTGCGCGTGACTTGGCATCCGCTTAGCAACTTGTCGCTGGTGACCCGCTATGACCATCGCATCACTGAATATGACAACAAGGGCGTCCGCTGGAGTCCTGCTGCTCAGAACCCTGTGACGGGAATCCAAACTCCTCCAGCCGGCCCGCCGAGCACCCCCTCTGCCAATACCAATCCGGTCAATGGCATTTGGAACGAGGTTCAGTCCGGTCTCATCAAGGCCAACATCGTGAGCGAAAGCGTCACATGGATGCCTGCACAACGGCTCTATCTGCAAGCTAGCGCGAATTATACTTGGTCTGAAACCGGAAACAACACCCTCTGGGTGCCCGATTCGCAAAACAATTACTGGTCCGGCAGCCTATCGGTCGGCTACGCGATTGACAACAAAACAGACATCACGGCCACCTACACGTATTATGGAGCGAACAACTATACCCAGCAAGGGTCGCCCTATGACACAACAACGGCCAATGCCAGTATCCCCAATGCCATGGGTTACGGCCTGAACACTCAGGAGCATACCGTGAGCTTGGCGCTGACCCGCGCCTTGGCCCCGAACATGCTCTGGAACCTGCGTTATTCGATGATGTCGAGCCAGACCACGGGTGCCTTGCAGGATCAGAGTGGTGGAGCCAATGACTTCACCGCCCAGATGATCTCCACCGGTTTGCAGATCCGCTTCTGATGTGGTAGAATGACTCGCTGTTTGAACTAAATTACCAACCCCAAACATGACCATGAACTGGAAATTACAAGCATCCATGCTCTCGGCTGCCCTGCTGATTGCCGCCCCTGCGGCTTTTGGTGACGGCGCTGAAGTTTACGCCAAAAACTGTGCCTCCTGCCACGGCAAGGATGGCAAGGGAGAAACCACCATGGGCAAAAAAGCCAAGGTCAAGGACTACACCGACGCCAAGGTTCAAGCCTCCTTCACCGATGAAGAAGCCCTCAAGGTGATCCAAGAAGGTAAGGAAAAGATGAAGGGTTACAAGGACAAGATCACTGAGGCGGAAGCCAAGGAACTGGTCACCTTCATCCGCGCCTTCAAGAAATAATCCACAGTTGCGGCGTCCAACCGCAAGTGTCTCGGGCGGGGGTTCGGCAACGAGCCCCCGTTTTTTTTAACTCTAACTCAGCGCTGTAGCGGCGCTCTGTGAGCGCCGCAGCCAATGACCAAGCAAGCGCTTCGACTTTTCCCGCAGGGGAAAAGTAGTCACAGACCGCCGCTACCATGGGACCGTCCTCCCAAAAAACAATCGTTGCCTAATCGCAGTCTTGTGTGGCAAAACCCTGCCGCCATCCCCCTCCAGCTTCTATCCGACTACCTCCCCCATGAGCGAAGAATCCATTCCCTCCTCCTCCTCCACTTCTCTGCCCACCCGCCTCAGTCGCCTGCGCAACTGGCTCAGCCTCTCTGGCTTGGTGGTTGCCGTCTCGGCGTTTTTCGCCTTCATGCTGTTATTTTCGGTGGACCTTTTTGCCACCCACGCCAACCCCTACATGGGCATTCTCGCCTACGTGGTGGCCCCCTCGTTCCTATTGGTGGGCCTGGCCGCTGTGTTGGTGGGCTATATCCTCGAAACCCGCCGCATCCCCAAAGACCATCCCGAAATGGTCTCCAATTTCATCCTGCACGTCAACCTGGCCCGCACCCGCGACCGCCGCTTGCTCGTTGGTTTCGTCGGTGGCAGCCTCGGGTTCCTGTTTCTAACGGCGCTGGGTAGTTACGAGACCTATCACATTACCGAGAGCAACTCGTTTTGCGGCGAGGTTTGCCACACGCCGATGGAGCCCCAGTTCAAGGCCTATCAGCACTCGGCCCACGCCAAGGTCGCCTGCGTCGCCTGCCACGTCGGCCCCGGTGCCGGCAACTACATCCGCACCAAGATCAGCGGCATGCGCCAGCTCTATCACATGATTCTGGGCGATTTCAACCGGCCCATTGCCCTGCATAACGTCAACCAGCGGCCAGCCCAGGAAACTTGCCAGTCCTGCCATTGGGCGCAAAAGCACACCGGCGACCTGCAGAAGACGTACCGGCATTTCCTAGCCGACGAGACCAACACGCCCTTCACGGTGCAAATGGTGCTCAAGGTGGGCGGCAGCGACCCGGTCCATGGTCCGGTGCAAGGCATTCACTCTCACATGAGTGTTTCTAACAAAGTTGAATTCATCGCCACCGATGAAGGTCGGCTCAAAATCCCGTGGGTACGGGTGACCGATGCCAACCAAAAGGTCACGGAGTATCGGACCAAGGAATTCACCGATGATATTTCCAAGTATGACATCCGCACGATGGATTGTATGGATTGCCACAATCGCCCGTCTCACAAGTACCTCACGCCGAATGCGGCGGTGGATCAATCGATGGCTTTTGGTCGCATCGATCCGACTCTCCCGTGGGCCAAAGCCAAGGTGGTCAAGGCGTTGGTGCAGCCCTATGCGACGCGTGAGGAGGCTAACCAGAAGATTGAGAGTTTCTTGCGCGGCGAATACCCGGATGAGAAGCGGGTGGATGCGCTCATCAAGGAGACCAAGGCGATTTACGAGGCCAATTTCTTCCCGGAGATGAAAGTGGATTGGCGGATTCACCCCGACCTGATTGGCCACAAGGACTCCAACGGCTGTTTCCGTTGCCATGATGGCAAGCATCTGGCCAGTGACGGCAAGAGTTCGATCAAAGGCAGTGATTGCAACGCCTGCCATCTCATCGTTGCACAAGGCTCCGGCAAGGACCTCGAAAAGGTGGATGCAAAGGGCCTCACGTTTGTTCACATCGACTCGGAAAACTCAGACCCCTCCTGCAACGAGTGCCACAACGGCCAAACTCAGGAATAATCACGCAGCACCCTCTCAAGGTGTGGGAGCATCTTGCCCGCCTCTGACCATGCACACCATGGCAGCAGGCTCCCGCAAGCCCGTGCATCCTTAAAAAACCAAATATGTTGTCGTTAGGTTAACATCTTTGGTTTGCGTCTCGGGGTGGAGCCCGAAAGAAAGGGGTAGTCACGGGGGATTATTTCAGGCACACTGTGACTGGAATGTTCCAACAATTGTTATGGAAGGATTGATCCTGCTCGTTTGTTTGCTCGTCATCTGGCTGATTGCTGCGCCCATCGTGGCTCTGGTCAAAGCGTCACAGGCCAAAACCGAGGCCCGCGAAACCCAAGTGAAATTGGATCGAATGGAGCGCGGGTTGCAGCTTTTGCAACGGGAAACGCGCCTGTTGCAGATGGCCTTCAACAACCCCCAGTCTCAGCCAGGCCCACCCTCAGCAGTGGTGCCGGACCAAGCGGAAGAGGCCGCTGTGGCGCTGCCACGACCCGCCGTGCCGCCACCAATCCGTCCGCCGGTTGTAGCGCCGCAGGGGCCAATCCGTCCGTCGGTACTAGCAGCGCCGCGCGAGTTCGAGCCGCTGGTGCCTGAACCGGCAATATCAGCGGAAGTCGAGCCGGGGCCGACATTTTCGCTGGAGCAATTCATGGGTGTCAAATTGTTTGCCTGGCTGGGCGGCATCGCGTTGTTCTTCGGGGTCATCTTTTTTGTGAAGTATGCTTTTGAAAACAATTGGATTTCGCCTGTATTGCGAGTGACGCTGGGCTTTGTGACGGGCACGAGCCTGTTGGCTGGCGGGTTGGCGCTGCATCGCAAGGGGGCCTATCAAGTGCTGGCCCAGGCGCTGTGCGCCACGGCGGTGTTGATCCTTTACGGAGTGACGTTTGCCGCTCATGCCTTTTATCGTCTGGAGGCATTCGATACCGTGCCCACCTTTGCATTGATGGTCCTCATCACGGTCGTCGCCTTTCTCATAGCGGTGCGGCTTGACGCGCTGGTGGTGGGGGTGCTGGGGATGCTTGGCGGTTTTCTAACACCTGTGTTGGTGCATACAGGCAGGGATCAACCGCTCGGACTGTTCGGTTACATCGGCTTGCTGGTCATCGGCCTGCTGGCGGTGTCTCGTCACCGCCGCTGGGGATTTCTGGTGAGTGGCGCAGCCGTTGGCACGGGCCTGATGCTGATTGCCTGGTTCGCCGAATTTTTCGTCGCCGGTTACTACGCCCACGGCTCGAGAATCTGGATCCCGATGGGCATTCTCGTTAGTTTCAACCTGTTGTTTCTGGCATCCGCATGGCTGGAGCAGCGCCGCGGGGACCCGGAGATTCACGCGGCAGGCTCCACTCTGGCTCTGAGCGCGCTCTCCATGATATTCGCGTTTGTCATGCTGGCATTTTACCCGGTGGCTGAGCGCATGCCCCTGCTCTATGGCTTCATCCTGTTGGAGAATCTGGTGGTGCTGGCAGTGGTGTGGTTGCAACCCAGGCTGATTGTTGCCCAGTTGCTCAATGCTCTGCTCACGTTTTGGCACCTGACGATGTGGACAGGCACCTATCTCACAGCGGACCGGCTTGGCATGGCGTTGGCGGTGTGTTTGGTGTTTGGGGTGGTCCACGCCATGGGGCCGGTGTTGCTGGCCCGGGTGCGCCCGGCGGGTGAGACAGTCCTTTCACCCAAGCTCTGGCCGTGGATGGCCCTGCTTACCCAGTTGCTGATCTTGCTGCATATTCTTCATTTGCCCGACGCCTCGCTGCTTGTCTGGCCCGCGGTAATTCTCACCGATTTGTTAGTCATCGCGCTGGCGGCGGTCACAGGTGCGATGCTGCCAGTGCTTGCGTCGCTGCTGCTCTCGCTGGTGCTGGCCGGGGTGTGGTTGCTGCACGCGCCACTGTCCATCGATGCCCTATCGCCGTTCCTGTTTATCACCACCGGCATGGCGGCGTTGTTCGCATTGGCCGGACGCTGGCTGCAGGAGCAACCCGCTCTGGCCGATGGGACTGCCGATAGCAGGCCCACACTGGAGCAGCAAATGGCAGCAGGCTTGCCAGTGCTCTCCGGTGTCATGCCGTTTGCCTTATTGATTCTAGCCATCCAGCGGTTGCCAATCGCCAATCCGTCGGCAGTGTTCGGCGTCGGCCTGCTGCTAGCGATTTTATTGTTAGCGATGGCGCGGCTTAACCGCCAAGGCATCTTGGTGCCTGTCGCACTGGGTTGTATCCTGGCGGTCGAGGCCGTGTGGCACTGCAGTCAATTTGATGCCACTTTGCCGGGCATCCCGCTTGCTTGGTATCTCGGGCTTTACCTGATCTTTCTGGTGTTGCCCTTCGTGTTCCATCGGGTCTGTGAGGCGCAAGTCTGGCCGTGGATGGCCAGCGCGCTGGCCGGTGTTGGCCATTTCCTGCTCATCCATCACCTGGTGGGCCGGGCGTTTCCCGCCATGGCAGGCAAAATGGGCCTGCTGCCAGTCGCCTTCGCCCTTCCCAGTTTGCTGGCGTTTTTCGATGTTATCCGTAGGCCCGCTACTTCCGAAGACGTCCAGTCCGGCAGACTTGCCTGGTTTGGCGGCGTTGCGTTGCTGTTCATCACCTTGATTTTCCCCATTCAATTCGAGCGCCACTGGCTCACTGTGAGTTGGGCGCTGGAAGGCGCTCTCTTGTTATGGTTGTACCGGCGGGTGGCTCATGCTGGCCTGTTGCTCACCGGTCTCGGATTGTTAGGAACGGCCTTTGCCCGACTAACGCTCAACCCTGCGGTATTCAGTGATTACCCGCGAGGTGCCGATGCGCTGCTCGATTGGCATTTATATACCTATGGCATCGTGGCGGCAGCCCAGTTTTTTGGTGCTTGGTGGTTCAGCGACGCGGATGAGCGGCACCGCGACATCCCGGCGCGGGGATTATTGATAGGTTGCGGTTGTGTGTTGCTGTTCCTGTTGCTGAATATTGAGATTGCCGAATGGTTCACCCCGCCCGGCGATCGTTGCGTGGCCTTTAACTTCGGCATCAACTTCGCCCGCGACATGACCTATAGCATCGGCTGGGGCTTGTTCTCGCTGGGATTGCTAGGTATGGGTATCCGTTACGGAGCACGTCCGGCACGCTATGCCGCTATTGGCCTGCTGGTGGTGACCCTGCTCAAGTTGTTCCTGCACGATTTGGCGGCCATCGGCAGCATCTACCGCATCGGCGCTCTCATCGGCGTCGCCCTCATCGCCTTCGTCGCATCCTTCCTCTATCAGCAGTTCTTCAACAGTACCAGAGTGCGATGACTTCCTCCTGTGGCTGGTTCATCGCAGCAGACGATGTTGTCACGGCATAAACCATTCTTCTTTCGGTGTTCAGGGAATTGCCATTGCATCCCAGTGGCCGATAGCTACAATCCGCCCAATGCATGCCATTCTTATTGCTTCCGTCCTTTGCTCGTGTGTGGCGCTCGGCGCCCAACCGGAGGCCCGCGAGTGGACGGCCCCCAACGGCACGGTGATCAAGTACCGCTGGAGTGCCCCGGCCGCCCCGGAGCCCGGCAAGACCTATCCATTGGTGTTGTTTTTGCATGGTGCCGGCGAGCGGGGCAATGACAACATTGCCCAAATCAAGCATGGCGTGATCCCGATTCTTGAAGGTGCCGAAAAACTCAAACAACCGTGCTTCCTGATTGCCCCGCAATGCCCCAGCGACCAATCGTGGGCTCAGATCAACCATCAATCCATGCGCCTCAAGGAGGTGGACCAACCCAACCCGCTGCTCGATGCAGTGCTGGCACTCGTCGATGATATCACCAAAAAACAACCGGTGGACGCCAAACGGTTCTATGTCACAGGTCTTTCGATGGGTGGATTCGGTACCTGGGATTTGTTGGGCCGGGTGCCAGGGCGGATCGCCGCCGCGGTGCCTATCTGCGGTGGCGGGGATCCGGCGCAGGCAGCAAAATTTAAAGACGTCCCGATCCACGCCTATCATGGCGATGCCGATCCGGTCGTGCCGGTGCGTTCCACGAAGGAAATGATCAGCGCCGTTGAAAAGGCCGGCGGCAAACCCGCCGCCACTTATTATCCCGGTGTCCAGCACGATTCGTGGACCCAAACCTACAACAATCCCGAATTGCTCCGCTGGTTGTTCGACCAACAGCAAAAGTAGTATCTAGTGAAGATATGGAGAGGGGCGCAAGATAAATCATGGTGGCTTTGTGTGATTTTTCTGGCAAGCGTACTTTGAGGACGATCCCTGAGCGGTGAGGTAACTCAAGTGGGTGGGGGAGAAAGCTGACCTTTCTGTTGGCGGCCGCATCCTGGGCTTGCCAGCATGGCTGGCCCTGATATAATTGCGGGACATGAGCGACAAAGCCCCTTGGATTACCTATCGGCCGGAATTGAAAGTATTGGACTGCACGATCCGTGACGGCGGCCTGATCAACAATTCCCAATTCAGCGACGAACAAGTGCGTGCGGTCTATCAGACGTGCGTGGCCGCCGGAGTCGATTACATGGAGATTGGCTACAAGAACGCGCCGTCGCAATTTCCGAAGAACAAATTTGGTCCATGGCGCCATTGCGAAGAGGAAGACATGCGGCGGGTGGTGGGCGAGCACACGTTTGCGGCGACCGGGCTGAAGCTGGCTGCGATGGCGGATGCCGGCGGCAAGAGTGATTGGAAGCACCAGATTCTGCCGGCGAAGGAGAGCGTGCTGGACGTGATCCGGGTGGCCTGTTACGTCCATCAGATTTCTGAAGCGGTCGATATGATCGAACATTGCCACACGCTGGGCTATGAAACGACGCTCAACATCATGGCCATCTCAGTGGTGGCCGAAGCTGATATCGACCAAGCGCTGGAAATCGGTGCCAAGTCGTCTGCCGGCACGATCGTGGTGGTGGACAGCTACGGCAACCTGTTCCGCGAGCAAATCGACCACTTGGTGCGCAAGTACTCCAAGGCGGTCGAGGGCACCGGCAAACACATTGGCATGCACGCCCACAACAACCTGCAACTCGCCTTCGCCAACACCGTCGAGGCCATCATCCTCGGTGCCAACCGCGTCGATGCCACCCTCATGGGCCTCGGTCGGGGTGCCGGCAATTGCCCGATGGAAATTTTGCTTGGCTTCCTGCGCAACCCGAAATTCAAGCTCCGGCCGGTGATCGAAACCATCCAGAAGACGATCCTGCCGATGCGCCAGCAATTTGATTGGGGTCCGTCGATTCCATACAACATCACCGGCCAAATGAACCGCCATCCGAAAAGCGCGATGGACTGGCGCGAAGGCCCAACCCCCGACGACTATCTGGGTTTTTTCGATCAGAGCATGACCGACTTTTGAGCGCTCCGCCTGGCGGCCAATCGGCTTGAAGAACGAATCCCCTCATGGTCGATTCAAGCCGGTGATCCAATCCTCAAGCCGCCAGCCGCCGCTCATTTCACAAGTCGAGTCATGCATTCCCCGGGGGCATCCAAGCGCCAAGGCGGATCGTGTCCGTCAGCGGGCGTCCTCATCGACGGTTTCGTCGCGCTGGTAGATCGGGAGTTGGCGCCAAGGCACGGTAAAGGCGAGCACCATCATGGCGGTGCCATAGATGCGGCCGGCCTCGTGGCTGTCCCAGGAGCCGTCGGGCGACTGTTTGGGCAGGTAGGTGGCATACATCCAGTTGGCGTATTCCTGCCAATGGCGGCCGCCGATTTGGAACATGCCTTGGGCATTGTAGTAATTGGCGTAATACTCGAACTGGTTGCCGGGGAGTGAGCGGAAGTTACGTAGCAGCCAATCGGCGGCATGCTTGGTGCGCTCACTGCCGTGTTCGCCGCAGAGTTCGAGGCAGAGCAGGCCCATGCCGGTGAGCGTCTGGGCGTGGTCGTCGCGGCTGGTGTAGCCGAAGCCGCCGTCCTTTTCCTGCTGGTGGCGGTGGAGGTACTCGACGGCGGCCACGATGGCGGCGTCGGGGATGGCGGCGCCGTTAAGTTTGGCGGAGCGCAGGGCCATGAGTGCCCAACCGGAGCAGGATGTGTCGGAGTCGTTAGCACCGGGTTGGTAACGCCAGCCGCCGCGGTTATTTTCGTCCTTTGGGACGGCCTGGGCACGCAGGATCAGGGCGAGCGCCTTGGGCAGGGCGGCGGAGATGCGGGCTTGGCGGTCGGGATCGACCATGCCGCTGACTTCGGAAAGAAACAGGGTTGAGATATTGTGGGCATACATCGGGCCGTTGCCGGCGCTGCCCTTTTCAAACACACCGTTGGGCTTTTGGTTGGCTAGAATAAAGTCGATGCAGCGGTTCAAGGCGACGCTATAAGGACCCTCGGTGGGCAGGTGGCCCTTGGACAAAAATGCCATGCCCACAAGGGCCGGCACGCCGGTGGAGTCACCATAGGTTCCCTCAAACGAGCCATCCTCTTTCTGGATGTGCTGAAGGAAGGTGAGGGCGTTTTCCACTGCTGGGTTGGCCTTGGCCTGCCACTCGGCAAACACCGGATCAACGCCAGTGGGCTGGGCGGTGGAAAAATGGGCGAAGAGGAGGAAGGCGATGGTTAGAATGGAATGTAGGACAAGGTGGAAGCGGCGGGTGGAGGGGTGGATCATTGGGCTGATGATGGGCGTTGCTTTTGCTGAAGAGTGTTCGGCAGGATGCCGAACACAGCCGGCGGGACGCCGGCGCTCCCCAAGCACTGGACGTTGGCGGTGCCCAAGCACTGGACGTTGGCGCTCCCCAAGCACTGGACGTTGGCGCTTCCCAAGCACTGGACGTTGGCGGTGCCCAAGCACTGGACGTTGGCGGTGCCGGTGCTTTGGGCCGGCTGGGGCGAACACGGATTTCATGGGGGGCCGGATTTGGAGATTTGCTCAAAGTAGCGGCGCACCAGATCGCGGTATTCCTCGGGCAGGGCGATGGACGAGGAGCCACCAACTTCGGACTTGAGCGACGCCTTGATCTTTTCCCAGTCTGCAGCGGAAACTCCGAGCTTGGCGAGCTCCGGCGGCACGCCTGGAGCTGCTTGAGGATTGCGCAGCGAATCGTCGGGCGGCGTGCCTGGAGGGGTCGGCTGGCCGGGCTGATTGGGCGGGGGGGGCTGGCCGGGTTTGCCGGACGCCGGGCCCTGCATGGCTTGAAGGGTGGCCTCGGCAGCCTTAGCGAGGGCCTGAGCCGCGGCGTGAGCCTCGCTTGCGGCAGCGGCCTGGGATTTGGAAGTGGCGGCTTGGGACGCCTGTTGGAATGCATCGGCAAGAGGTTTGCCGGGGATGGGTGCCTGCTGGGGACTGGGCTGGCGGCCGGCGGCTTGAGCCGCTTGTTGGGAAAACTCGGCAGCGGCTTGGGTCAGCTGGGCAGCGGCTTGTTCAAGTTGTTGGGCGGCCTGACCGTGGCTGGCGGATGCTTCGGCGGGTTTGCCCTGAGCATCCGTTTGAGCGGCCTGCTTGGCTTGGGAGGTCGCCTGCTGGGACGATTGAGCCGCCTGTTGCATCGACCCGGACGGGCCATTGACTTGCGGGGTTTGGCGGATTTCCTCAGCCAGTGCAGCGGTCTCCTGAGCGCGCAAGGCGGCAAGATCGGCGGCGGCCTCGGCAGTTTTCCCCTGCTCGAGGGCGGCCAAAGCTGCTGCCACTTGCTCTTGCCGCGAGGCGAGATCTGTGAGCTCTGCAGCGGCTGTCGGAGAATGCGGCGAAGCGCTCGGGCTAGGGGAACTGGCTGGATCAGCCGGACTTGCCGGGTTTGCCGGATTGGCCGGATTGGCCGGGTTTGCCGGGTTTGCCGGGTTTGCGGGGTTTGCGGGGTTTGCGGGGTTTGCGGGGTTTGCGGGGTTTGCTGGGTTTGCCGGATTGGCCGGGTTTGCCGGGTTTGCCGGGTTTGCCGGGTTTGCCGGGTTTGCCGGGTTTGCCGGGTTTGCCGGGTTTGCCGGGTTTGCCGGGTTTGCCGGGTTTGCCGGGTTTGCCGGGTTTGCCGGGTTTG
>CAIQXC010000792.1 GCA_903875675.1 Akkermansiaceae bacterium | reverse complement strand
GAGCATGGGGTCTGGGTTCGCAGGCTAGGGGTCTAGGGGTCTAGGGGTCTAGGGGTCTGGGGTCGGTTCGAGGGCGCTCTTTTGGCTCATTCATGGGCGTTGCGGCGGGACGCCGCGACCACGGCCTGCGGCGGGACGCCTCAGCCACGCGGGTGGAGGCAAGCGCCTACTTTTTGCGGGATTTTTCGAGTGTATCGGCCATGGATTCATCGGCGGACGCGGCTTCGGCGACGGAGATATCACAGGTGGCGGTCATGCGGCGTTTGGCGGAGATTTTGTAGGCGAAGGCGGTGCTGCCAGCCTTGAGGTCGTCGGCATCGGCGAGGAAGGTGGCGGAGTTGTGGGCGTGGATGCCGATGAGGGCGGCGGTGGCGATGGCGTCTTGGTTGGCGCCGAGGAACAAAAATTCCCACTGGAATTTTTCGGTCTGATGAGTGATGCGCTGATGGACGTCGGCCGTGGTGAATGTTTGTGAGGCATTTTCCTCGCCGTCGGTTAGGATGGCAACGATGACTTTGGACGGGCGCTTGTGGACGGGAAGGGCGGCGAGAGATTTGCCGATGGCGTCGATGGTGCGGCCGATGGCGTCGAGCAGGGCCGTGGAGCCCCGGGGCTGATAGGTCTCGGCAGTGAGCGGCACCGCCTTGTGGATCGGCACGCGGTGGTGGACGGGCAGGTACTCGTGATCGAAGAGGATCAGCGAAAAGGTGGCCGGGATCGGCTTGCCGCGGTCGTCCACGGTGGCTTGCTGGACTTTGAGGAATTCATTGAAGCCGGAGATGGCGGCGGGGGTTATGGACTGCATGGAGCCGGAACGATCAAGGATGAAGGCGATTTCTGTTTGCATGGTGTTTCTGTGAAGGTCTGAAGGTCGGTGTTTCGGTGTTTCGGTAAGAGAGAAAGGATCAGTCGCTTCGCACCGAGTCTTTCGCTTTTCTCTTACTGATTCACCGAAACACCGGACTGCGCAGCGGCCACCGAAACACCGGGCAGCGGCATTCTGTCTTCCACGAGTGGCTGGGTTTTATTTATCTGATGGACTAAGAATGGGCAAGATAAAAAAACGACTATTTGAAAATTTTTTATTTTAGGTTTGCAAAGTGTTTGGGATTGGGATAGGCAAATCCCTGAACAAAAGCCAAACGATATGGGAAACAATACCAATGATCAGAACTGGGCGGCGACGGAGCGACTTCGCTTCATCGAAGCGTGTGCGTGGTGGAAGGGCGTCGTGAACCGGCACGATTTGGCGGGATTATTCGGGATATCGATGGCGCAGGCGTCGTCGGACTTGCAGCGGTACTTGGAAATGAACCCTCCGGCGTTTGTGTATAATTTGCGGCAGAAGCGCTACGAGGCGACGGCGGAGATGAAATGCGTGATGACCAAGCCTCGGTTGGATGAAGCGGTGGCGAGGTTTTTGGGAGGCGATGCAAGGAGCTCTTGGACTGGGTGGGGTGAGGAGAGCGAGGGGGGAAGCTGCGTGGCGTTGCTGAAAATGCCGGTGCGCGAGGCCAGCGCGGATGTTGAGCGGCGGGTGTTCTTAGCGATGCTCAACGGGTTGCGGGTGCGGGTGAAGTATGCCAGCGTCAACAGCGGCAAGGAGGACTGGCGGTGGCTGATACCTCAGGCGCTGGGCCACAGCGGCGCACGCTGGCATGTGCGGGCTTGGTGCGAAACCAACGGGGGTTTCCGGGATTTCACGTTGAGCCGGATTGTGGAGGTTGAATGGAGCCGGGAGGAGGCGAGCCCGCCCATGGAGGACAAGGATTGGGAACAATGGGTGACGCTGCAGGTGCGGCCCCACCACGATTTAAGCGACGGCCAACGCAAGGCCGTGGAGCGGGACTACGCGATGCGCAACGGCGTGCTCAAAGTCAAAGTGCGCAAGGCGATGGAGGGGTACTTGCGGGAACGTCTGGGCTTGGCCATGACCGATGGCAGCCCGGCACTCAGACTGCTGGAATAACGGTGAGGAAGAAAGAGGATTTTGAATTTTGAATTGGGAGAGGAAGAGAAGATTGCCTCGCGCAAAGGCTCATGAGCTTGAGGCATTTTCAGGGAATTGAACTGGCTCGACCCAGTGGCGATCTTGAGGTCGAGCGAGGAGCCTCAGGAGGCATCAGCGAAGCAGGCCCGTGCATTGCGCGTCGTTAGGTTGGCGATGTCTGCCACTGGCATGCCCAAGGCGGCGGCCAGACCACGGCCGATGGCTGGCAGGTTTGCCGGATGGTTGCAGGAATCTGGAAGCGGGTGGCTCACCCAGGCGGGAGGCGGCAGCATATCAGGGGCATCGGTTTCCAGCAAGATGCGCTCCGGCGGCAGTTGCCGGAACACGTCCAGCACCGCTGCGCGGCGGGCTTGCAAGAACTCTCCGCAAAACGAGAAATACGCGCCCATCGGCAGCAGTTGCCGCGCCGTTTCGACGGATCCTGCAAACCCATGCAATAGGAAGCGTGGTGGCGGGGGTTCCTCCGCCAAGGCATCAGCGAGCCGTCCCCATGCCTTGACGCAATGAATCGTGAGGGTCCGGCACCTGTCCCGGGCCAAGCGAAGTTGTCCCAAAAACAGCGGCATTTGCAGGTCCATGCCAGGGGCCCCCGCCCGCCGGTCCAACCCGCATTCGCCCACCCCAGCTCGCGGAAATTCATCCAACAATCCGGCCAAGCGTTCCTGCCAAGGCCCGCCCGCCTGATGCGCATCGCAAGACGCAAGACTAGAAGACGCAAGACGCAAGACCTGCCCCGGCCCCCCCGCCAGGTGCGCATGGTTCGGATGAATTCCAAACGCGGGTATCAGCGACTCCGGATACGCCCGCGCCAAGGCCGCCACCGCTGCCCACTCAGCCTCACAAGTGGCATTGACCACACAGCGCTCGACCCCGGCGCTGTGCATCGCCGCAAGCAGCGGGGCGGGGTCGCCCAAGCGGGAAAATTGCAGGTGATTGTGACAATCGAACCAGATCATTGATAGGTGATGTACAGGCGCGGATGGGAGCGGGCTTGGAGGATGCCCCAGCAAAGGTGCCATTTGAAACGGAGATTGGCAACCACGGCCCGCGTGAGCAGGTTCAGGAATCTTTACCCTCCTGACGCGATGCCCCGCTCGGCAGGAAATGCATTTTGGAGGTCAGTTTTTGGATTTGTGCTTGCGGCACGGCACCAGAACCTCATGCTGGTTGCCTTCGCTCAGTGAGGCTCAGCCATGACTAGAGCGCGGCCTCCGCGCTTCATCCCAGCACCTACTTCCCATGAATCTTAATTTGAAGTGTCCCAATTGCGGTTTGGAAATGCTGGTGGAAGCCAGCAACCTCGGTGGTACCGGCCAATGCCCATCCTGTGGCCAGCAATTTGTGGTTGAACCTCCTGCACAGCCGCTGCCTGTGGTCAGGGCTCAGATGGTCGTGCCTGCTGGCCGCCAAGCCCCGCCGCCACCGCCACTGGTTTCATCCGCACCCCCACCGCCGCCACTGGCTTCACCGCCGCCGCCCCATCAGCCATCTCGGGTGATGCCCCGGACCGGCCCGGCAGGCCAGCGGCATCCGGTACCCACACCGGTGACGAGGGCGGAGCATAACCGCGAAGTCCGCGATAAAGTTCTCATTGGCAGCGTCCTAACTATCGGAGCCCTGCTCATTTTCGGATTGCTATGGTTGATCCAGCACGCCAACCCGGGCGGGCCGCCAGCCACCGTTTCGCTGCCCGCATCGGTCGCCAAACCTGCTGCGGGCGAGCCATCGGCACGGGACAAGGAGCTCGAGCGCCTTGAAACCAAGCAAAAGGAGATCGAAAAGGAACTTGAGCAGTCCAAACACATTCGCGACAAACAGGAGCAGGCCGAGCAGGAAGCGATGCGTGCGGAGCGCAACAGGCAAGAAGCCGATATGGCCGCCCAGCGGACCAAGATGCGCCAGTATTATGCGGAGACGCTTTTTGAGGGTGACGAGGAAGCTGCCACCGCCTTCATTGCGGAACTTGAAAACATCCGCAATGAGATGAGCTTGCTGCCTGAGGATGCCAAGGAACGCAAGTCTAAGGAGGAGCAGGACAAGTTCGCCGCAACCCATCTAATCAAGCGCATTGGCAACAATGCCGTCTTGTCCCATTGGTTGGAAGCCCACGGGCGCAAGGCTGAAGAGCTGATGCCTGGCTTGGCCAAGAAAGATCCCAAGGCCCCTGACGGCAGTCCTGGTTCCGGCTTCGACTTCAGCAAATACGCCTCATTCGGATCCGGCTTCTGGGTGTCGGCCGATGGCTGGTTGCTGACCAATCATCATGTCGTCGGCTCGGCCACCACGGTGGATCTGCGCCTGCGGGATGGCACCGTCATTTCGGCCAAAATTGTTAAAACCGATACGGTCAACGATTTGGCGCTGTTGAAGGCGACTTCGACGCCACCCTCATGGTTGCCGGTTTCCAAAGGGGAAGCGGAGCTCAAGCTCGGCCAAACGGTGTTCACCATCGGTTATCCAAACCCTCAGGTCCAGGGCGTCGAACCCAAATTCACCGACGGGCGCATCAGCAGTGTCACCGGCATCAATGACAGCAAGAACCATTATCAAACCACCGTCCCCGTCCAGCACGGCAACTCGGGTGGCCCTCTCGTCGATCTGCTCACCGGCTGGGTCGTCGGGGTGGTCAATGCGCGCCTCGAAGATCAACGCAGCGGCGCTGGCATCGCCAATGTGAGTTATGCCATCAAGGGCAATGTGGTGTGTACGTTCCTGGCCTCTGTGCCAGAAGCCAAGGCCGCGATTGAACGCAAGCCCGCCACGTCCCTCAAAAAAGGCGACGAACGAGCTGTCATCGACCGGGTCAAGGATGCTGGGATGCTCATCCTGAAAACGCGTTGAGGGTCGATCGCGGTTCGGGCTCCCGCTCGGAGTCCAGACTTCCTGACCCCGGCTGTGAATTGACGAGGAAATGGCCCGCAATTCCAGAAAATGGTCTGGCACTCTTCAGGACCAACGGCCCGGCAATATGGAGGATTGCGGCGGGTCTATGACCGCCGATGCCCCTGAATCGCCAATGACCCTCCCGCCTCGACAAGGGTCATCTCATGCACATCGGCGGTCACAGACACGCCGCTACAAGACGCCTCAGGGATCAAGAATCTCCGAATTTGCCATGAATCCCATCTTGCTTTGCGCCTTTGCGCGAGGTGATCTTTACACCCCGGTGCCTCGGACAGCAGTTGCCTCACGGCTAATCCATGCATTCCGATTAAGAGTTTTCTCGCGCAAAGTTTTTCAGAGTCGCAGCGGGTCCTCAGCGGGTCAGCAGCGCGGCTATGGCTTGTATCCGCTCGTCGAGAGCGAATGCGCCAGCTGTTAGAGCCAGTCGTCGTGCTCCGGCCAGCCCGGTGAGATCGAGGTCGGCGGGAGCTGCGGCGGTGACGGCGGGTTTACCGTGGCGCAGCGAAGCTTCGGCCAAGGCGACGCATGAGGCTTCGTCGGGTTGGCCGACGATCACCACGGCGTCGCACCAATCTAGCAAATTTTCCAAAGCCGTCTCGCGGGCACCCATGGCTGGGGTGGCCGTATTGATGAAGGTGACGGTGGCGTCCCGGTAGCGCATGCGCAATTGCTGGAGCAGCCAGGATGCACGCCGCGGGGAGAGCGTCGTTTGGCAAACGACGCCAAAGGCCGGAGCGAATTTCAAGCGTGCGGTGTCGGTCGTGTCTTCAATGATTTTTGTGCCCGGGGTCACTCTGGCCAGCGCCTGGCTTTCCGGATCGTCGTGGCGGCCAATGACGAGGGCCTGCGCACCCTCCATCCGAAGCAGGCCAAGCGCGACTTGCGCCCGCCTCACCAGTGGAGCGGTTAGATCGCATAACGGGTGATCGGCGTCCTCCCAGGCTTTCCGTTCGCGGGGGGGCACCCCGCAATACGGAATGACGATGTGACGAAATTTGAAAAAATCCGCCTCTGTTATTTCTTCGACGATACCGAGTCTGGCCAAGTGCGCTCGGACTCCGGGGTCGGGCATAAAGCCACCCGCCACCGCCACCCGGCCGCTGGTGGCGAGTCGCTCAAGGACGGCTAGCACGCTGCGTGCATCGCTGTCCATTCCATAGGTTTTTGCCATCCGTACTTCGGTCGTCCGAACCGGCGGTCTGGCTTGGCTGCGTTCCAGTGTTCCATTCATGGCTTTGTGAGGCAAAGTTGATAGTTTCAAAAAAACCGACTTGCGGGTCGGGCTTGCGATTGACTTTGTGGCGCAAAGTGGATTATGGCAAGAGAAATCGTGGGATTGTTGATATGTGGAGGGTTATTTTCCGAGGTCGAGGATTTTTTCGAGGATAGCGAGGTAAGCGATGAATGCCTGACGACCGGTGGAGGTGAGGGTGTAGAGCGTTTGAGGGCGGCCATCACCGGTGAGTTTTTCGCCGCCGATGAAAGCGACTTTTTCCAAGGTACGGAGGTGGGTGATGAGATTGCCATCGGACATGTCGAGCTGGCCCTTGAGGTCTTGGAATGCCCACGGTTCGATGCGGGAAGCCAACAGCGTCATGATCGAGAGCCGGCCTTTCTCATGAATGAGTTTGTCGAGCTGGGAAAAATCGATCATGCGGGGGATTCGTCGCGGCGGCCGGTGGTGACGATGATGCCGCCGTAGAGCAGGTGGAAGCCGCCGAAAGCGATGGCCATGAGGTGAGAGGCACTGAGGGTGCCGACGGTGTGGGAGAGAAACCCGCTCAAATACGTCAAGCCGCCCAGGCAGAGGAGGCCGAAGGTGACAAAGGCCCAGCCCAACCAGATCATTGAGCGGGGAGCGAACTCGCGGATGGCCAGGAGCGCGATGCCGTAGTTGAGAATCCAAATGCAGGCGGCCACCTTGGTCTGTTCGGGAACGCCAATGCGGACGTAAAGGAGGCCCAGAAAGCCGCCCGCCACCAGCGATGGAAACGCCCCGCGCAAGGCCGTGCGCAGGCCGGTACTCCAAAACACCCGGTGGTGGGAGGAACTGGCACGCAGGATTTGAATGACATTGAAAATGAGTACCAACCCGAGGCCGATAAGCCAGTAATACGCCCAAGACCACCCGCATTTGCCGTCGGACATCCACGCCGCCGCCAACGCCGCGGCACCGCCCATCAGCGCCGTTTCACCGGACAATGCCCGGAAAATTGTCGCCCGTTCCATCATGGTACGGATCACCCGCAGTTGTTCCACCGCCTCTTCGCGCGTCGTCATGCCTGACTTTGCGATACAAAGCGGCGACTGGGCAAGCAAATCCCGTGGGGGAGTGATAATTTTTGGGGCCTGGGATTGCTGTGAGTCGGGAGGGTAGGAATGTTCCTTGGCAGGGCGAAGCCCATGGGGCCGCAGTGGCCGAGTGAGTGCCTCAGCGGGGTGGCTCAAAGCCGGGCTTGCTTCCATGGGGCAATCCGCCTAAACGCTGCCTTGCCATGAGCGACGCCGTCCCCCCGCAGTCCCACCAATCCACCGAAGCCGAACTCATCGCCGTGCGCCGCGATAAACTCGCCAAACTGCGCGACCTCGGCGTCGATCCGTTCGGCGCACGCTTCGACGTGAGCACCACCCCCGCGGCCCTGCAGGCGGATTTTGCCGAAGGCTTGCACGTCAAGGTGGCCGGACGCATCACTGCACTGCGCGACATGGGGAAGTCGTGCTTCATTCAGGTGGGCGACATCCACGGCTCAATCCAAGGGTACATCGGGACCAAGAATTTGTCAGAGCATGACGCGGCAGTGTGGAAATGTCTGGATCGGGGGGACTGGATCGGCATTGAGGGAGAAACATTCATCACCCGCACCGGTGAGCCGACGATCAAGGTGGCCACTTTCACGGTATTGTCAAAAGCGTTGCGGCCGATGCCCGACAAGTGGCACGGGTTGGCCGACCGAGAGCAGATCTACCGCAAGCGCCATCTGGATTTGATGGGCAACCCGGAGAGTGCAGCGTTGTTTGTGAAGCGCTCGCTGATGCTTGCCGAGATCCGGCGATTCCTACAGGACCGCGGGTTCTTGGAAGTGGAAACCCCGATGCTTCAGGACGTCGCCGGTGGTGCCGCAGCCCGCCCGTTCGAGACCTATCACAATGCACTGGGGATGCCTCTGACCTTGCGCATCGCCCCCGAGTTATTTCTCAAGCGGCTGCTGGTGGGAGGCTTCACCAAGTTGTTTGAGCTCAATCGGAGTTTTCGCAACGAAGGGATCTCGCGACGCCATAATCCCGAGTTCACCATGTTGGAAGCCTACTGGGCTTTCTCCGACTTCGAAGGCATGGCCGACCTCGTCGAGGAACTCGTCTGCCACCTCGCGGAAAAATTCTGCGGCGGCCTGCAAATCGACCACAAGGACGACGCCGGCCATATCCTGCGCACCATCAACCTCGCCCGCCCATGGCGCCGCGCGGCCTATCACGACCTCATCGCCGCCGCCGCCGGCGCGGATTTCTTTGACCTGACACCCATCGCTCGTCGCGAGCGCTGCGGCACCCTCGGCGTGCAGCTTTCTCCGGAGATGGAGGACTACGAGGTGATCCAACAGGTGTTCGAAAAACTCGTTGAGGAAAAAACCTTCGATCCGTGCTTCGTCACTCGGGTGTCCAGCCAACTCGTCCCGCTGGCCAAAGTCAGTCCTAACGGCAATACCGTCGAGGTTTACGAACTCATCATCAACGGCCAGGAAATTTCCCCAGGCTATTCTGAACTCAACGACCCCGACGTCCAACGCCAGCGCCTCGAACACCAGTCCGGCGAGGAAACCCAAAAGGTCGATTACGATTTCATCGAAACCCTCGAACACGGGATGCCCCCGGCTGGCGGCATCGGCATCGGCCTCGACCGCCTGTGCATGATGCTCACCGGAGCCCCCACCATCCGCGATGTGGTCCTCTTTCCCCTGCTAAAACGCAAGGACTAAGCGAGGATCCGGGGCAAATATTCGGTGCCTCTTGAGAAAAAGTTTGGTTCATAACAGAAAACCGTCCTTGTCAAAATATATTTCTCTTGCTGAATATCAATGTTTGCATTCAAAAAATCGAGGATTGAGCATCAGCCCGACAAAGCACGCCTTGAGGTGGGAGGTCTCCGGGGTGCAGAGGCCGGTGACGGGGTGGTGAGCGCCATCGAAGAATTGCTGGTCGCGCCAGAGTTCTTTCTCGACCCAAGCGCCGCCACCCGGGGCGAATACGATGCGGCGGAAGTTGAACCTCCGGTTAGCGATAAGAGTCGGATCACGGTCCGGATCTCCGACAACTCCGACGACTCCGACGACTCCGACGACCAACCGTTCTCAACCTGACCCACAGTCGGCGTTCAGGCCGCCGCGCGCTTCAGGGAATCCAACTTGCTCCACTCATTGGCTCTTTTGAGGTCGAACCCTGAGTTCAGAACTCAGCATTCGACCTCGCTTTCGACAACGGAGCGAGCAAGTCGAATTCCCTAAGTGTCGGCTGCGGGTGGCCCAGCAACAGCTCAAACAAATGTTACCATGCGAGCAGCAACCGCCGGG
>CAIQXC010000791.1 GCA_903875675.1 Akkermansiaceae bacterium | reverse complement strand
CGCTATGGGCGGCGCTGCCGACGCTGCGGGACGGGCGGCAGATTGCGTTGGTCAAGCCGTTCACCCGCGTTCTGGCGGAAGGCGTCCCCGAGCAAGGGGCAGGCAGTGGCTCAGGGAATTCCGGGAAATTTCCGGTGCTGTTAGTCCGCCGCTATGGGCAAGGCGTCACTGGCTTGGTCAACGGCGACGGCTTATGGAAGTGGGACTTTTTTCCTGAAGCCCGGGAACTCGGGAATTGTTACGAAGACTTTTGGACCCAGCTGATTCAATGGATGGCGTCCTACTCGGAGTTTTTGCCGGGCCAGGACTTTTCGTTGCGGCTGCCAGCATCCCGTGGCGAACTTGGCTGCACCTTGGCCGCCACCCTTTCATACCGGGGTTCCGGAGCCGCGCCCCAACCGCTCATTGTCATCACTGATCCGGCCGGAACCGTCACCAAAGCCAGCCCGGCGGCAATCCCGGACCCGTCAGGCCGTCCGCTCTGGCGCGCCTCCTTCACCCCGGATAAGCCCGGCCTGTGGACGCTCAAGCTCAGCGATCCACGCCCCGACGCACCACCCACTCCCGAGGTTCTCTTCACCGTGCCAAGCCCGCCTCAGGAAGCGGACGACCTCTCACCCGATCCGGCGTTTCTCGAGTCCCTCGCCCAAACCGCCGCCGGCCAAGCCATCCAACCAGCGGCTTTTTCAGCCCTGCTCAAGGCCCGCCTCGTCAAACATCCCCCGGCTACTCTGGATGCCGGTGCCGTTTGGGCTCCATCTTGGAATTCGGCCCTCGTCGCCCTCATCATCGCCGCCCTCTTCGCCAGCGAGTGGTTCCTGCGCCGCCGCCAAGGACTAGCTTGAAGATATTTTCCACCATGAGCTCATTCCCCTCCCAACTCCGCCGCATCCGCATGCTGCTGCGCGGTGCCAGACTCGCGGGAGCGGGCCTCGGCCTGCTCGCGCTCGCCGCCAGCCTGTGGCTGGCCTTCGGCCTAACAGATGCCGCAACAGCCTTTGAAGCCACCGCCCGCCTCACCATCACTGGCGTTCTGGCCGCCATCTGCGCCATCACCGGAAGCGCCGCTCTCATCCAAGCGCTGCGCGTCCCGACCCGCAGCGCCGCCGCCCGTGCCGACGCCGCATTAACCGACCCACGCGCTCCCGCCGCTGCCGCGCTTTCCCTCGCCAAGCGCGGCACAGGTGGCCAAAACAAGCTGGATGCCAATCTTCCCAGCCCATCTCCTCTCACGCAGTTTCTAACAAGTCGCACATTGGATGCCGCCGCCGCCGCCCTTGCAACGCTACCTGCAAGCAAGATCATCCCTTGGCGCCCGCTGGGATTAGCGCTGCTGGCTCTGGCCATTCCGTTGCTGGCCCTCGGCGGTTTGCGCCTTGCCCAGCCGGCCGCGTTCGCCACCATTGCCGAGCGCCTACGCCACCCTGGTGCCGACATTCCACCGTATAGTCCACTCGTTTTCACCCTGGATCCAGCCAAACCGGCCACCGTCTATGGTGGTGAGCTGCTCATATCCGCTGAAATCACCGG
>CAIQXC010000790.1 GCA_903875675.1 Akkermansiaceae bacterium | reverse complement strand
GGCTTGATGGCGAAACGAATCTCTGAGGTGTCGAAGGGGACAATGATGTTCGGGCCGCGCTTGGGGCTTTGAGCATGACCGACAAATACCTCAATGGACGTGCCAGTGGACTGCGCTCCAGCACTTGAAATCCAGGCCAGAAGAAAAACCAATGAGGATGACCAAGCTTGGATCATGGGAGGTGGGAAAGCGCCCCGCGTTGTAATTTGCAGGCCCGCGTCCGTCGAGCCATTGTTTGCAAGCCGTGGCCGCAGGCGCTGCTGGCCCGACTCCCTGCGGTAGGCGGCGCAAAGCCAGCGCCGGGCAGCGGTGCCTACGCCTGCAAGGTGAAATTGCGCTTGCTCTGGCAATCAAGCAGCGGCTAGCAGTCATGCCCCATGGCGCTGGCGTCCCCGATATGGGGACTAGCGGAGGCTGTGTAATTGCGCACAATCGGTATCCCGGGGGGACCAGTTGCAATTTCCTACAGGCTGGTATTCCCAAGCTAACTGACCAATGATGCCCATGACAAATCTAGCAATAATTCAACAGACCAGAGACTCTTTGAGAACCCTTGCGCTGGCTTCGGCCATCGGAGCGGCGGCGTGTTTCGGCGGCGGAACCATGGCACAGGCGGACCTCGTCGGCCACTGGCTCTCGGGGGCTCCCAACCTCAGCGAAACTTCAGGCTACCGCAGCGCAGGCACCCATGACGGGGTGGCGGTGGGCGGCAATGCCGGAGCGCTGGCATTCAGCAGCGATGTGCCCGCCGGTTGCACCGGCGAGACGCTGGATCTAACATCTGGAGACGTCGGTGTGAGTATCAACAACAGCGCGACGGGCGATTCGGGCTATGTGGACACCTACGACGATTTGATCCGCAGTGAATTCACGGTGGCATTTTGGGCCAAAGGGTTTCCGGGGACATGGGGGCCTTGGGTGTGCAAGCGCGGCGAGGACGGCATCGGCTGGCAGTTGCGCCGGATGGGTAACGACCCGGTCGCCGGCTTCACTCTCCGCGGCGTGGATAACGATGACGGCACGGGCAGCCCCATCAACGTCAGCGACAACCAGCCGATCTGGCACCATTATGCCGGCGTTTGGAACCAGACCACTGGCACCCGCATGCTCTATGTGGATGGTGTGTTTTCCCATCTGGTAAACAACAACACCGCCCAAGTGATGACCCAAGCCACGGGCAAACATCTGGGGCTCGGAGCCCGCGAGCAAGGAGGAACAGGCTATGAAAGCTATTTTTCCGGCAAGTTGTTTGATGTGCGCATCTACAACACCCCGCTCACCCAAAACCAAGTTCTGGAATTGCTCCCGCCCACCACGCCCAGCGGCCTCGCAGCCACCCCCGGCAATGCCAAGGTCGGTTTGCTGTGGACGCCCAAGCCCGGCGCGACCGGCTACACGGTGAGCACGACAAACACCGCCACCGGCATCGAGCAAACCGACACGACCCCCGATGCGTCTTTCTCGAAGACAGGCCTTGTCAACGGCACGCTATATACTTTCAAGATTCTTTCGACCAACAGCATGGGTAGCAGTGCCTACACCAGCGAAGTGAGTACGATACCCGTTCTAGGGTCGGCCAAGGATATTCTCACCTTGAATTTCAGCGGCCAAGGACCAGCCACATTTGTCGGCACCAACATCATCAAGGACGTGCCGGTTGGCACGGACGTGAGCAGCCTCACCGCAATCTACACCCTATCCCCGTTTGCCACGCCAGACGCCGCCAACCCATCCGGTGCCAGCAGCAACTTTTCCAGCCCGCGAACATTCACCATCACCGCCGAGGACGGATCCACCAAGAGTTATACCGTCACGGTCAACGTGGTCGCCCCTGTTACCTACGACTTCAGCGGCAGCCTCCAAGGATGGACACAAATCTGGCCAACCGTGGCTAACGGCCGCTTGTGGAATGGCGATCAACTCGGCGCGGGTTATGACCGCGATGATGCATATACCCGCTTCGGCCGATCCCCGGAATTTTACCTGAACAATCTGGGTAACCTCTCGTTCTGGCTGGATGGCGGGCAATCGCCGCTGGCGACACCCGGCGTGGCTCCTTCGGCCATTCCTGAGTTCGCTATTGATGGTGGCGGTTTCGGTGGCTTGGCGCTGCGCGATGTCGCTACCGACACCTACGTCATGAGCAAACGCCACAACGGCTACGGCAATTGGCAGGAAGATACCTTTAGCGCTGCGGACCTGGCTCCTTATGCTCACAACGGCAGAAAATATACCCTCGATTACATTGACTCCAACATGGGAGGCTGGGGTTGGACCTACATGGATAATATTTCCATTCCAGGCACGCTGGCACCTGCTGCCAAGTTCACAGATTTCAGCATCTTAGGGGTTCCCAGTGCGATTTCCACCAATATCACCTTGGCCGTTCCCTTCGGCTCCGACGTCACGGCCCTCGCTCCTTCCTTCACCCTCTCTGCCGGTGCCACTTGTGATAAGGCATCGGGCAGCACTCATAACTTCACCAGCCCCGTCACCTACACCGTCACCTCCTCGGACGCACTGATCACCACCACCTACACCGTGGCTGCTGTGGTTCAGCCCGATCCGGCCTCTGGTTTGGTCGGCCACTGGGCATCCGGCCCGCCAAACCTAGCGGACTCGTCCGGATTCAGCCCGGCGGGTACCCATGACGGGCTGGCCGTGGGCGGCAATGCATCGGCCCTCGCCTTCAATGCGGACGACGTGCCGGGCACGTTCGGCGGCAGCTCGTTCGACCTGCGTGCCGGCAACGTCGGCGTGCTGGTAGCGAACAGCGCCAACACCGATGGCGCTTACGTGAACACGTTCGACGACCTGCTCAGAAAGCAATGCACCATTGCTTTCTGGGCCAAAGGGTTTCCCGATGTGTGGGGCCCCTGGGTATCCAAAAGAGGCGAAAACGGTGCCGGTTGGCAAGTGCGCCGACATAGCACCGATTCCAACGCCTGCTTCACGCTGCGCGGAATCAACAATGATGACGGCACCAACAATGGCACCAACATCAATGATGTGATTCCGACGTGGCATCACATCGCTGCCGTTTGGGACCAAGCAACCGGTACCCGCACGATCTATGTGGACGGCTCACTTTCGTCCGTGGAGAAAAACGTCATCGGTCAGACCATGAGCCTCTCACCCGATATGCACCTGATGCTGGGAGCCCGGCAACAGAACCCCGATCCTAACTACGACGGATATTTCTC
>CAIQXC010000789.1 GCA_903875675.1 Akkermansiaceae bacterium | reverse complement strand
TATCCGGCATCACGTTGAAGTCGTGCAGGATCGCGCCGCACTCGATGCGCCTGCAGATCTCTTCGCCTAGCGCTTCGGTGTACTCGGTTGGTTTGACAGGCGGCGGATCGGCCTGTGGCACCGGAATGGCTGCGGCTGCTGCGGCCTTCTTCTTGACTTCGGCCTCTTTTTGGAATTCCGCGTTCATGCGGTCGGCTTCCGCTTGAGCACTTTTTTGACTATCGCAGGAGGCGAACACCAGCGGCATCACGAGTAGGGGAATCCAGAACTTGATTTTCATGGGTCGGGTTGTCGGGGTTTCGCGCTTGGGTGGATACCCCAAGCGCGGGACCTTGATTGACAGACCGGGCTCGGGTTGTCAAGGGTTTGCCGCTGAATTGCCGAAACCCTTCGCCGCCACCCGGCCCTCTCTCTGCAATCAAGCGTCGGCCGCCTTGTGCGTTTGGCCTTGCCCGGCGGGACGCGCGGCGCTAGACCCGGCCTGCCGCCGCAGCCAGTTTGTTCATGTCGCTTTCCCCATACGCCAGTCCCGTCCCCGCGTTGCACCGCGAGGTGAAACGTCGCCGCTCGTTTGCCATCATCTCCCACCCGGATGCGGGCAAGACGACGCTCACTGAGAAATTCCTCCTCTATGGCGGGGCGCTGACGCTGGCCGGCAGCGTGACGGCCCGCAAGAATCAACGAGCGACCACCTCGGACTGGATGGAGCTGGAAAAGCAGCGGGGCATCTCGGTGAGTTCCACGGTGCTTCAATTTGAATACAACGATTGCGTGGTGAACATTCTGGACACCCCTGGCCACAAGGACTTTTCGGAGGATACCTACCGCGTGCTCACCGCCGTGGACGCCGCAGTGATGGTGGTGGATGCCGGCAAGGGCATCGAAAGCCAAACCCGCAAACTCTTCGAAGTGTGCCGCCGCCGTGGCGTGCCCATCTTCACTTTCATGAATAAACTCGACCGACCGGCCCGACCCTCGCTGGATTTGCTGGACGAGTTGGAGTCGGTGCTCGGCATTCACGCCTTCCCGCTCAACTGGCCGTTAGGCGATGGCCCGCGCTTCCGCGGGGTTTACGACCGCGAGCACAAACAGGTGCATTTGTTCGAGCGCACCGTCCACGGCGCCTACCGGGCACCGGTGAGTGTGAAGGGAATCGAGGATCCAGCGGTCAAGGATGCGATGGAAGAGGCGACCTACCGCCAGGTCTGCGACGAGTTGGAGCTGCTGGAAGGGGCGGGTGCGGACTTTGACATCGCTGCGGTGCTCGCGGGCAAGCTGACCCCGGTGTTTTTCGGCAGTGCGGCTAACAATTTTGGCGTGCAGCTGCTGTTGGACCGGTTCCTGGCGCTGGCCCCGCCGCCCTTGCCGCGCACCAGTGGCGGCGGCCAGCGCATCGACCCGGCGGCGGCGGGATTTTCCGCGTTTGTGTTCAAGATTCAGGCCAACATGAATCCAAAACACCGCGACCGGGTTGCCTTCATCCGCATCGTTTCCGGCAAATTCGAGCGCGACATGAATGTGTTGAATACCCGCAGCGGCGAACGTGTGCGCCTCGCCAATTCCCAGCGTCTGTTTGCCCGCGACCGCGAAACCGTGGATGACGCGTTCGCCGGCGACGTCGTCGGCTTGGTCGGAAACTACGATCTGCTCATCGGCGACACCCTGGCGGACTCCCCGGAGGTGGCGTTTGATGAGATTCCGCGCTTCGCTCCCGAGTGCTTCGCCTATCTCCACAACAAGAGCACCGCCAAATACAAACGCTTCCGCGACGGCCTCCAACAATTGCTCAAGGAGGGCGTGGCCAGCGAATTCCAATTGCTCGATTCGGGCGGTGCCCAGGTGCCGCTGTTAGGCGCGGTTGGCCCCCTGCAATTCGAAGTCCTCCAATACCGCCTCGAGGGCGAATACGCCGCCGAAACCCGCCTCGAAAACGCCACCTGGTCCATCGCCCGCTGGCTGCGGCCGCTCGAAGGAGACCCACTCGCCCCCGAGGCCCGGCCCGGTCTCTCGCTCGGCACCGTGCTGGCCCGCGATTCCAATGGCTGGCTGGTGGCCTTGCTGCCGAGCGAATGGGCCTTGAAAACCTTCACGGACAAAAACGATGACTGGCTCGTTTCCGAGCAGCCCTTTGCGCCCCCGCCGGGAATGAGCAAGGGTTAAATCTTAATGCCAGTCCCGTCTATGAAAACATCTGATTTATTTCTCACATTCGGACGCTTGTTCGTTTTCGCTTGCTGCACAGCGACTCTGCGGGCTGACCCGCCGCCGGGCGGAAAATGGCAGCCTATCTCCGAGCTTACCGACGAGTTTAAAGGCGACAAACTGGATTCGACTAAATGGCACGATCACAACCCTGGCTGGAAAGGGCGTGAACCGGGATTTTTCTCGACTAACAATGTTTCAGTCAGTGACGGAAAACTCCACCTGACGGCGCGGGCAGAGGACCTAAAAGATCTACCTCAAGGATATCACACGTTCACGACTGCCGCAGTCAAAAGCATAGCACTGGTCAAATACGGGTATTTTGAGATCAAGTGTCGCCCTATGAAATCCAAGGCGTCGAGCGCGTTCTGGTTCTATAGCATCACAAAAGAGGAGTGGACAGAAATTGACGTATTTGAAATATGCGGGGTGGGAGAGAAATGGGAAAACACATATAACATGAACGCACACGTCCTTTATACACCAACGGAAAAAGATCACTGGTCAAAGGGCGACACATGGAAAGCACCGTTTAATTTTGTGGACGACTACCATGTTTACGCCTTGGAATGGGACAAAGACGTGATCAAATGGTGGGTAGATGGCAAGGTGGTGCGTGAATTGAAGAACACACACTGGCATCAGCCACTGAACATGAATTTTGATAGCGAGACCATGCCGGAGTGGTTTGGGCTTCCAGATAAGGAGAGTTTGCCTTCCACTTTCAGTATAGAGTATGTCAGATCGTGGAGGAACTCTGCGAATGCCGGACCAGACGATCCGGCAAACGTGACCCAATCGCCGTCGGCCGCCCCACCTCCAAGCACGCCACGGCCTGGTGCTCGGTGACCTCCAGTCTCGGCTCGGGCAGATCGAAAACCTGGCGCCGCTCGATTTGGTTGGGAGCTTGGATAGACCATCGGATGATCTCTCTTTTTTGATTGAGAAAGAATCGGGGGGAAATGAGAATGAAGCGGTGAGCACGCAGCCCCACAATGTGTTGCCCCGGCCGGCCATGGCGGGGGAATTGGTTCCGGCGGATTATTTCCGGCGGCTGGAGCGCTCCGAGCTGTGTCACGACGGGCGGCCGCTAGAGGTCGATTTGGGCTGTGGCGATGGCGCGTTTTTGTTGGAAATGGCGCGACAGTTTCCAGAGCGGGATTTCCTGGGAGTGGAGCGATTGCTAGGCAGGGTGCGCAAGGTGTGTAAAAAACTCACGCGCCAACATCTGTCGAACGGTCGGGTTCTGCGCTTGGAGAGCCGCTACACGGTTGAGTGGCTGCTGCCTGAGGCGAGTCTGGCACGTTTGCACCTGCTCTGCCCCGACCCGTGGCCGAAGGTACGGCACCACCGGCGGCGGTTGGTGCAGGTGGAATTTGTGGAGGCGTTGCGGCGGGCGTTGATGCCGGGTGGTGAATTTTTATTCATGACCGATCATGAGGAATACTTCGCGTGGGTAGGCGACAAGGTAGCGGAGTGCGGTGGATTTGAGCGGTTAGAGTGGCCGGAAGATGCGTTTTTCTATCCGAAGACGGATTTCCAGCGGCAGTGGGAAGCCGAGGGCAAGACGATGTGGCGGCTGCGTTACCGCAAGCCGCTGGCCTAACGGTGCTTGAGGCGCAGCGATGCATGATCCACAAAGCCATCCAGCAGCAGGTCGCCTGCGGCATCGACCGTGAGGGTGACGGCGCCGGATAGCTCCTGATCGAAGACATGGATGCCGCTGGCCCGCCAGAAGGCCGCTTGCTGGGGTGGCAGGCGTTCCTCGATGGGAAATTCGGCGTTGGAGGCGATGATGACCTCAGGGTGGACTTTTTTCAAAAACGCGTCGCTCAATGATACGTCGCTTTGATGGCGGCCTGCGATGATCACGTCAGCTGCGAGGTCGCGGCCCTGGGCTAACATCTTAGTTTCGGTGCCCATGCCGGCGTCGCTGGTGAAGAGGATTTTCCAGCCATGCCAGTGGAGCCGATAGATGGCGACGCGCTCGTCGGCACGGGTGACGGTGCTGGCGGGATCCGGGGCGTAGAGGATTTCGAGGGTGGCACCGTCAGGCAGGGGCAGTGCCGCAGTGGCCGCGGCTTGCAGGGTACGGATGCCGGCCTTTGTTGCGTCATTCAGCCATGCCTGATAGGCGGGGCTGCGGGCGCGGCCCACCGGCAACAATATCTGGTGGATGGGAAAAGCCGCCCAGACGGGTGCTCCGCCGCCGAGGTGCCGACCGTCGGGATGACTCAGCACCACCGAATCCGGGGCCACCCCAAGCTGCCGCAACGAAGGCACCAGCCGCCGCTTAAAACCGAAGGGGTCGCCACAATCTAGCAAAACAGCGCCGCTATCGGAGGTGGCGAAGCAAGCCGCCGCCGCGCCGCGGTCGAGGGCATAGACCAGCAGGAAGGGTTGCTTGGAGTGGCGGATATTGAAATGGCCGCCGGGGATGGCGGCCATGATGGCGGCGCTGGAGGCACAGGCATTGGCGACGACGGCATTGGCGCGGTTGACCAAGCAGGCGGCCTTTGGCGCGATCGGGTACAAGGCCGCCGCAAGCATGGCCACCGTCAGCAGCACGAACACCAATGGCATCAGCACCAGATTGGCCAGCAGGGCGATGGGGGTGACCAGTCCAAAGTGATAGATCGTCAACGGGGTGGAGCCGACCAAGGCAGCGAGGGAGACGGTTAGAGATTGGGCAAGGTGGCGGCGGCCCTTAAGCCAAAGGTTTTGGCAGCGGGTCAGGAGCGTGGTTGGCTGATAGAGCGGTGGCTGGGCCAACCACGCGAAAGCACGCGACGCCCAGTCGGTGCCCAGGGCGATGGCGACGACGACACCGTAGGACAATTGGACACCGGGCTGGAACAACAGGTTGCCATCCCAGAGAAGCATGATGAACAAGACCAAGCCGAGGGAGTTGAGTAAATCGGGACGTCGTCTGAAGACAAAAGCCCCCAAAAATACCGAGGCCATCCAGGCCGAGCGCAGCGCCGGCGGGCTGTTGCCCGAAATCCACGTGTAGCCGAAGATCGCCGGCAACAACGCCAAAATCGCCCAGCGGCGCGGCACTCCCGCCACCCGCAGCAACACCCAAAGGATACTCGCGACCATCGCCACATGGGTTCCACTAACCGAAAAGATATGCAGGGTGCCGCTGTTGCGAAAGTCAGCGATCAACTCATCGGCATCCGGTTGCACGTCGCCGATGACCACCGCGCGGATGACGATCGCCGCTTGGCTATCCTCCGCCAGGCCTGCGGTGACCGCGTTGCGGAAACCCAGCCGTACCTGAGCGCCCCAAGCCGCCAGCCGGCTTGTTTCCACTTGGCCGTTGCTCCAGGACGAGCGAAACACGGCAGCCACACCCAGGCGGCGCAACCAGGCCCCTTGATCGAATTCCCCCGGATTGCGCGGGATCGGCAGCGGCCGGAAATTTCCCCTGGCTCGCACCAGTGATCCGGCCACCGGGCATTCGCCGCGGCCTTCCCACCAAACCTGGGTGCCGTCATAGCGCCCGCCGCGCAGCCGCACCGGAGCCACCCACGAGCCGCGCTCGCCCTTGCCATCCTTGAGCGCCCGCCCCTCCACCCAGCCTCCCACCGGCTCTAACAATCCAGCCGCAGCTGCATCCCGCCGGTGGTTGCGCCAGGTGAAAATCCCCAGCGCCAAGATGCCGCAAAGCGCCCATGTCATGCCGCGGCGCCCATTTCCGAACCAGGCACCGAGTCCCCCGAACCCAACCGCTGCGAGGCAGCCGGCGATGAGCGAACGGTCGGCCAGTGCGATGCAGCCGGCTATGACGAGCGCGGCGGCCAACATGGGATGCCGGGCAAAAAACGCGGTAAGTGCCGCGCGAATGGATTAGACCAGCCCCCACCCGTGAAGTTTGTGGCGGGCGTTGGCCGAGTGTCGGGTTTCTGGAAACTCGTCGATCACTTGGTGCATGATTGCCGCTGCGGTGACCCGGTCGTGGTGGTCCTCATCGTAGAGTTCGGCCAGCCGGAACAGGAAATAGGCCGCATCATTGATCTGCCACTCCTGGCCTTCCAAGGCCTGGCGAAGCGTCTGGATCGCCGCTTCAGGATCTTCCAGGTAACTGCGCTGGATGCGGGCAATTTCCACCCATGGCAGGCGGTTGAGTGGTTCACTCGCGGCGGCCACCCGGAACGCCTCGATCGCCTTTTCATACTCCCCTTGCGCCACCAGCGAGCGGGCGTCATGCATCACATCCTTCTCAAGCATTTCCCCGCTGTCGTACACCAAATGGGCGACGCGGTGGGCCAGCATCGGCAGCACCAGCGTCACAAACAAAATCCCCACCAAACCAGCCCCCAAAAACGTCAGCAAAATCCCGCCGAAAATCGTACCGCTTTTCTTGCCATCGAGCTGGTCTTCCAATCTGGCGATTTCCCGTTCGTTGTCTTCGTCGCGTTCCTGGATTTTCCGGAGCTGGGTGATCTTATCGGTGATGCGGGACTGCTCAACACGCGAGAACGTATAGTACGCAAAGCCGCTAGCAGCGAGGGCTATGAGAATGATGTAGGGAAGCCATTTCATCGGGGGAGGGAAGTTTGCAACAAGTTAGACCGATGGCGAAAGCAAATTCGCCGAAATTACAAGCGCCTTGCGTTACGGCCCTCATCAATGAGTTTCCAAAAGTGTTTGGACTGGGCCAGCGCCTCGTCTTCGGCCAGTGGCATCTTCGAGCGAAACAGGAAATCAGAAAACGTTCCTTTGTGGAGCAAGCGGTGGACGACCACCGCTGCGTCTTTGACCTCGAAATAGAACCGGTAGTCCTTGGCCCGGAACCGGTAAAGCACTTTGCCGTCTCGGGTGATTTTGCCAAAACGTTCGCCATCAAGGTTATCCAGATCGGCCTCGGACACTTGGAACGAATCGAGCAGATCGAGCTGCTCGAGGATGTCCAGGCGGGAGATTTCCGCAGCACTGATTTCATTGAAAACGATCTGTAACACGTCGTTAGCCTACCAATTCCTCGCTCCCCTGCAATGCGGAAAGCGAAAATTTCCCGCCAGCCGCCCTCATTTCATGCCCGTGGCGCACTTTCCATTTGGAATCCCGCAGGTTTTCCTGTTCCTTGTCGTCACCCCATGCGCTGTTTTTATTCGCAGGAATTGGAGCTCGAACTGCCACCGGGACATCCGTTTCCGATGGACAAATTCCGCGTGTCCAAGGATATGCTGCTGGATGGCGGCATCCTCCGCCCCGAGGAAATCATCGATGTGCGCCCGGTCGCCCAGCACCACCTGCGGCGCGTCCATGATTCCAGCTACATCGACAAAATCGCCGCCGGCACACTCGACCGCAAGGAGCAGATCGTTTTGGGTCTGCCGGCCTCGCCCCGCTTATTCATCCGCAGCGCTGCGGAGGTGGAGGCCACCCGCTTGGCCTGCCGGGCGGCGCTTGCCGAAGGCGTAGGCGTGTGTCTGGCGGGCGGCACGCATCAGGCGTTTCGCGAGCACGGCGAGGGCTACAGTGTCTTCAATGACGTCGCGGTGGCCATCCGCGATTTGCAGGACCAGCAGCCAGCCATCAAAATCATGGTGGTGGATACCGCCGCCGATCAAGGCGAAGGCACCAATACGCTTCTTGCCGGCGACCCACGGGTGTTCACGTATTCGATCCATGTGCCCGGCTACTCGATGAGTTCTCTGGCACGCCTGTCCCACGGCTCGCTCGACGTGGAAACGAGCCGCTACGTCGAGGGCGAGATGTATTTGAAGCAACTGTTTTCAACTCTGGCCGGGGCGCTGGATGCCTTTGCTCCGGACTTGGTGATTTGGATTTCCGGAGTGGACAACCACCGCAACGACCGGGTGGGGCAGATGTATTTGGCGCTCAAAGACATTCAGCGGCGCGACGAAATCCTACTCGGGGCCTTTATCAAAAATCGCATTCCGGTGGCCGTGCTTTACGGCGGTGGCTACAATCGCCAACCCGAGTTTACCGCCAAACTTCACCGCAATACCGTCGCCACTGCCAAAAAACTCGCCGCCGCCTACCGCGGATTGTGAGACACCCAACCCAGCCGGCCCGCTCAAAACGAACCACGGTTGACCTGAGCCTGTGGGTTTGCCGAGCGCATCGGTCTCCGAATGACGCACAGACCCCGGCCGCCTGAAAAAATTCTCACGTTCCGGGATGATTTTTGGCGCGACAAGTCGTTGCCAATCAGTTTGTAATGCCGACGCACTTCCGCCGCCACCTCTCCTATCCCATGGCCACCATCACCAAACGCGAGCTCGCCATCCGACTCACCGAAAAACTCACCGACAAAGGCTTCGAGATCACTCAACAGGCGATTTCAGAAATTATCCAAACCCTCATCGACGAAATCACCGATAGCTTGGCTGCCGGCGATAATGTCGTCATGCGCAAATTCGGCGCCTTCGAACTGCGCGAAATGAAAGCCAAACTCGGCCGCAACCCGAAAAAACCCACCGCCACCGTCAAAATCCCAGCCCGCGCCGCCGTCAGATTTAAACCCGGCAAAGAGCTCAAGGAAAAAGTCGCCGCCACTCTCAAAGTCGTCCGCGAACGCAAAAGATAGTCGGTAACGGCGGTTTTCAAGCGCCATGAACCTCAAGACGACCCTCTGGAAATTTGCCCGAGCCGGAGCGCTTCTCCTGTTCGCCCTGCTCGCCTCATGCGCCAGCAGTTACCACGGCTACATGACCCGCTCCTATTCCGTGCGTGGCCATACCTATCACCCGATGAGCGTCAATCAGGCACTCACCTATCAGGAAACCGGCACCTGCTCCTGGTACAACGAATCGTCGTTCTTCGGGTTGTGGCGCGGCACCACATCGCTGGGCGAGAAAGTCATGCCATGGGACCTCATCGGGGCCCACAAAACCCTGCCGCTCCCCTGCCTCGTCAAAGTCACCAACCTCAATACCGGCCAATCCGTCAACGTCCGCATCAACGACCGCGGCCCCTTCATCCCTGGCCGATGCCTCGACCTGTCACCACGCGCCGCCAAAAAAATCGGGTTCTATGACAAGGGCCTCACCACCGTCCACCTGGAAGTATTATCGGTCGGCGACGGCAGCTACCGACGCAGCAAGTCCCACGGGTGGTTTTTCTAGTCATGCCAAAACCCATCCGCATCATCCTCTGGACGGCCGTTTCCTTGCTTGGCGCACTGGCCATAGGGCTGATGGCCATGCAGCGCGGCGAGCCGATCAACGCGTTGTGGCTGGTGATTGCCGGGGTCTGCAGTTTTGCCGTGGCCTATCGGTTTTACTCGGCCTGGCTGATGGCCAAGGTGCTCACGGTGGATGAGCGGCGAGCTCCGGCCGCCATCACCTGCGACGATGGCAAGGACTTTGTGCCCACTCCCAAATGGATCGTGTTCGGCCACCACTTCGCTGCCATCGCAGGTCCCGGGCCACTCGTCGGGCCTGTGCTCGCCGCACAATTCGGCTATCTGCCAGGTGCCTTGTGGATTCTGGTCGGCGCGACCCTTGGCGGCGGCGTACACGACTCCGTGGTGCTTTTTGCCTCGATGCGGCGTCATGGCAAATCGTTAGGTCAAATGATCCGCGAGGAACTCAACCCGGTCATCGGCATCATCGCCCTCATCAGTCTGCTGGCGATTATGACGATCCTGCTGGCGGTGCTCGGCTTGGTTGTCGTCAAAGCCCTAGCCGAAAGCCCGTGGGGACTCTTCACCATCGCCGCCACGATTCCGCTGGCCTTTCTCATGGGTGCCGCTATCAAATCCGGCAAGACCAGCGTCACCCGGGCCACCCTCTTCGGCGTGATCGGCTTGTTGGCGGCAGTGGTCGGCGGCAAATACCTGCCTCCGACATGGGCCGCTGCCCTCACCCTGCAATCCACCCAATTGGCCTGGGCCATCATGATCTACGGCTTCAGCGCCAGCGTGCTGCCGGTATGGATGTTGCTGGCCCCGCGAGATTACCTCAGCACCTACATGAAACTGGGCACCGTGGCGTTGTTAGGTGTGTGCATCGTGATTTTGGCACCGCCCTTGCAGATGCCAGCGCTCACCCCATTCATCCACGGCGGCGGCTTCGTCGTTCCCGGCCCGGTGTTTCCCTTCGTCTGCATCACCATCGCCTGCGGTGCCATCAGCGGCTTCCATGCCCTCATCGCCTCCGGCACCACCCCAAAATTGTTAGGCAGCGAGCGCAACATCCGCCTCGTCGGTTACGGCGCGATGACCGTCGAAATGTTGGTCGCGCTGATGGCCATCATCGCCGCCTGTGCTCTGCCCCCGGGCGAATACTTCGCTATCAATTCCCCGGTTGACCCGAACAATACAACCGCCGTCGCCGCGCAAATGGCTATCATTAACGGCTACGGACCCACCTATGCCATCACTTTGGAGCAAATGCAGGCGCTGGCCAGCGACCTCGGCGAACCCCACATGATCGGCAAAATCGGTGGCGCGCCGACTTTCGCGGTGGGCATGGCGCGTATGTTTGCCGCGATCATTCCCGGCAAGACTGCCCTCTCGCTGTGGTATCACTTCGCCATCATGTTCGAGGCATTGTTCATCCTAACCACACTGGACGCCGGCACCCGCGTCGGCCGCTTCATTTTTCAGGACTTGCTAGGCGAGGTCGTCCCCCGGCTGCGCGACACCCGCTCGTGGCTGGGCAACATTCTGGCCAGCGGTCTGCTGGTGGCGGCCTGGGGGTATTTCCTCTATCAAGGTGCGCTAGATCCCGAGGGCATCGCCAAGAGCCTGTGGCCGATTTTCGGCATCTCCAACCAACTGCTGGCGGTCATCGCGTTTTGCTTTGGCACGGTGCTGCTCATCAAGATGGGCAAGGTCCGCTATTGTTGGACAACCGTGCTGCCGTTGTTGCTTCTAACTGCTGCGACCTACACGGCAGGCTGCTTCAAACTTTTTTCGCCCAATGCTGCGGGATTTTTGCCTGCCATCCACAAGTATGAGGCAAAGATTGCCGGTGGCCTCGAGGGACCGGCGCTCGCCGCTGCCAAAACCGCGCTGTGCAACGCCCGGGTGGATGTGGGGGTGACTGTCAGTTTGCTGGTACTGGTGACGCTAATCGTCTGCGGCAGCGCCTACGAGTGTTGGTTGCTTCTAACCAAACGAAAACCGATGATCCTGCACGAGAGCCCGTACGAGGTATTGCCAGAGTCACCCAAGCCAAGTGCCGGGCTCACTTGCGGCCTATAACACGGCGGTCTGAGATTGCAGCTCGACATCGGCGCTGACACTTCTATTTTCCCCGCCAGATGGCCAACCCCTCCACCCTCCCCGCCGGTATCGTCGCTGGCATCGGCCGCATCCGCCGCTGCTGGTGGGGCGCGGATCCGCCGATCTATCAGGCCTATCACGATGACGAGTGGGGCCGACCGGTGGCTGACGATCGCCGCCTGTTCGAGAAACTTTGCCTGGAAGGTTTCCAGAGCGGACTGAGTTGGCTCACCATCCTCAAAAAACGCGAAAACTTCCGCCTCGCCTTTGATGGCTTCGATTTCCATCAACTCGCCCACGGGGGGGAACCCGATGTGGTGAGATTGTTAGGCGACGCCGGCATCGTCCGGCATCGTGGCAAAATCGAGGCAACTCTCAACAATGCCCGGCGGGCACTGGAACTGGTGGCCGAGTTCGGATCGCTGGCCGCGTATTTCTGGGCTTGGGAGCCAGTGGCTGGAGAGCGCCCGCGCCACCTCGACCATGCGGCGCTGGCTGCGCTATCCAGCAGCCCCGCATCCGCCGCCATGAGCAAAGACCTGCGCAAGCGCGGTTGGGCCTTCGTCGGCCCCACCACCTGTTACTCATTCATGCAGGCGATGGGCATGGTCAACGACCACATCGACGGGTGTTCTGCTCGGCCCAAGGTCGAACTGGCGCGCCGCATGTTTGTCAGACCCGCGACGGTTCAATCCCAGAACTCAGTGTTCGACCTCAAAAGCGCCACGAGGTCGAACAAACTCAAATGTTGAAATGCGAGGACTGACCCCATCGGCCGATGGGGTCAGTCCTCCTGAGTAAGTCGCTGTAATCCGTTGATTATCAATGCTTGAAATTTG
>CAIQXC010000788.1 GCA_903875675.1 Akkermansiaceae bacterium | reverse complement strand
TCAAAATTCAAAATTCAAAATCCAAAATCCAAAATCCTCTTCCTCCTCCCTTTGCGTCTTTGCGCCCTTTGCGCGAGGCAATCTTCTCTTCCTCTTCAATCCAAAATCCAAAATCACCTCGTTTGTTTCCGCTTGATCAATCCATGCAAAACAACCATGCTTCGCTAGCACGCATGTCTTCTTCTTCCAATCCGAAATTCAAAATGACTACCAGCCTTCTTCATGATCTAGCTGAGGTGGTCTCCCGCACTGGCCTATCCGTTCAGTCACTTCGCATTCTCGCTTACCTGTCCTCCACGGGGCAGGCCTCTTGTTCGGACCTCGTCTCTGATTTGCGAATCAACCGTGCATCTCTTCCGCGTTACATCTCGAGTCTTTTTAAGAGTGGTCATCTCGTCTCCACCAAGAATTGTCCCGATGGCAGGGCTGTCCTTTACTCTCTGGGCGAGCCAGCACTCAATCTCGTTTCCTTGCTCTCAAGCTCAGCCCTACTTTGATATGAGGACGGTATGCCTAGCTTGGGTCCCGGTTCCGCCCGCGATTATCCATCCCCGGTCGTTTCTTCCAAGGTTTCACTGACCATCGCCGAGGTTCGAACCAAGTCCCTTGCCAAGTCTCACAATTGGATCGGCCATGAGCCCAATCTCCGCTCTGAGTTCGATCTCTCGGTATCCTTCCCAGATGGTGCCTTCTGTGATGCCCTCTCCCGCGTCCACTCCCGCATGGCTTCCGGGGGGTTCTATATCCTCGTCGTTAGATTTGTTGGCCTTCTCACCGGCCATTGGTCCGTTCTGCGATTCTTCTATGTCACGGCGGATTCCGATGAGTCCTCCGTGGATGGTGAGGTGCTTTCCAGAAGTGTCCGGTTCAAGTCCACATGGCTTCAAGAGTCCGTCGGCACTCTTCTGCCGCCAACCATGGATCCCGTTGTCCTCGGTGAGGTCGATTGGCATTGCGGGTCGCGTTGTATCACGGCTCTCACCTACGATCCGATTAGCGTGTGGAAATCACTCTCGATAGAATCACTGCCGTTTTGTTGCTTGGCGGTTGGGGGATGGTTCTCACCATCTCAGAGCCTCCGGCTTCCGAGGGGGGACTCGATCCAGATAAAGCCACACGTCCCTTCGGCGAGCGAGTCAGTCACAAGGATGTCGTCGAGTGGATCCGCGCAGGTGTTGCTGGCATCGAGGGGGGCAAGCGCATCACTGACGTTGACCGGCAGCGCCTCGCCGATCCCAAGCAGGGTGAGAATGGGCTCGCGTCCATCATCATGCGGGCCTACTACTCTCGCAAGATGGGTAAGGCGGGGGAGGGCTCTCCCAACTACGTCCGCCTGCGCCAGGCCATCCAGCGTTATCTCTCCGGCGCTCTCGACAAAAACTCCGGCTCAGAACTCCTCGACGCCGTCGCTGCCGCTTGGATCGAGCACTTCTCCCTCCGCTTCCCTCGCGACCTCCGCATCCATGTCACTTCCCTCGTCCGAGACTTCTGATCCTGCCTGCCGCAGCACGGCGCACCTGCCAGACTGCCAGACCCTATCCCGCCACTCATGGAGGCTCTCGGTTTGTGTGAGCTGGAACACAACCCGAAGAACAACCGAATCCGCGCTAAATAGCCAATCGAATGACGCCTAACAAACCAGATGCAGCGAACCCGGCGATGGCGCTAGGTTTGACAATTGGTGGTCAGTGCCGGGTCGCTGATCTGGGACGTTCCGCCTCTTCCATTCAAAATTCAAAACCCAAAATTCAAAATTTCCTCACCTCGCCTGCTCGCGCCGAGTCAAGCAGCTCGCGGTGAGCATCCTGCAATACCATGTCGTGCAAGACAGGATCACGGGAGGGCGTTCCACCCGCAGTTCATGCACCCCGTGAATGCTCAGTGCGTCCCGTTCGGAACTCGTCATGCTCGATGCTGCCACCCCGGACCAAATCTTTATAGAGGAATCTGCCGAGCGTCCCGGCCAGTTGCCCAAGCGCGTCCCCGCTGGTTACGATTACGAGGCTCCGGTCTATTTGGCTCACCTCCGCCCGCTCCAGGAGCG
>CAIQXC010000787.1 GCA_903875675.1 Akkermansiaceae bacterium | reverse complement strand
GTCACCATCGCCGCCCTCGACCAACAGCTCCGCAGTCTTGGCTACAACATGGCGGATGAATTCAACGAGCGGCTCATCAGCCATATGTCGGGCGGCAAACCCATGCAAAGCGGGTCGCCTGCGGCACGCCGGCCTCCGCCATCGGCTTGATCTAGCGAGGCTGTGCCTCGGACGCAGGAGACACAAGCTCGGAACCCGGGGCGGGTATGGAGTGGGCAGCAACTTGAACTTTAGCGAGGTGGGCCTCAAACCAGGTGAGAGGTGAAGAGGACTTCGGCGTGAGCTCAGTCGTACGATTGATGATTGCCGATTGATGAACGTTGATTTCTGATGTGAGCTTGGACATGAGATTCTGCACGAACCAAGCTCACATCAAAAATCAAAAATCAACAAGCATCAATCGTCAATGAATTCGGTTCTGGGAAACTTGACACCTTCACAAGGACGCTGGGCACGGCAGGGGGATGGCAATTCTTTAACTCTCTGAAGACATCTCATTGGCCAGTGCGCTCGACACACTCCCGACCTCTCTGCTGGCAACCGCACCTCAGATCACACGGATTGAAGATTGAGAAAAATCGAGCCATCAGCGATGTTTTCGCTTGCCCGGCCCCCCCGCCAATGAACACTGCGCGGCGATGAGCATCAATTTCGACATTCCAATCCCCCGCCGCGGCACCGGCTGTATCAAACACGACAGGCGCCCGGATCTTGATCCGTTCTGGGTAGCGGATATGGATTTTGCGTCTGCGCCAGAGATTCTGGCAGCCCTGCACAACCGGGTCGAACACGGGGTTTTTGGCTACCCTCAGGCACATGCCGGCCTCTCCAACGCCGTGTTGGAATACCTGCGAACCCGCCGGAAGGCCGAGGTGCCCCTCGAACACATCGTCCACCTCGGCGGTCTCGTGCCGGCACTTTCGCTGGCGGCACGGGCGTTTTGCGGGCCCGGCGACGCGCTGATGACGTGCACCCCGGTCTATCCACCCTTCCTCAATGTCCATCACGATGCGCGGGTGGACTTGGTGACGGTGGACCACGTGTTCGAAAATGGCCGCTGGGCTTTCGACTGGGCCGCCATGGAACGCGCCGTGACCAAACAGACGCGCTTGTTTCTGCTGTGCAACCCGCAAAACCCGCTCGGCCAGGTATTCGAGCCAGCGGAAATCATCCGACTGGCGGAATTTTGTGAGGCCCATGACATGGTGCTCGTGTCAGACGAAATCCACTGCGACCTAATCCTCGACGAGGCACTCACACCCCATTTCTCGGCACTCAACTTGCCGCCCGCCCTCGCCCAACGCAGCATCACCCTGCTCTCCCCTAGCAAAACCTGGAACATCGCCGGCCTCGGCTACGCCTATGCCGTCATCCCCGATGCCGCCCTGCGCCGACGCTTCGCCGCCACCCGCGGCCACACACTCTCGGAAATCAACGCACTGTCGTATTATGCCGCAGAAGCCGCCTACCGCCACGGCGAACCATGGCGGCTGGCGCTACTGACCTATCTAAAAGGCAACCGAGACACCCTCGTCGAATTCATCCGCGACAAGTGCCCGCATCTATCCATCGTCGCGGGAGCCGCCACCTACCTATCCTGGATCGACGCCCGCCGTCTGGGCGTGGACAACCCAGCCGAGCATTTTGAACGCCGTGCCGGGCTGTTTCTATCGGACGGCAAAGCCTTCGGTTGGCCCGGCTGGTTCCGCTTCAACTTCGGCTGCCCCCGGGCCCGCATGCTGGAAGGCTTGGAAAAAATCCGTGCCTGCGAACATTGAGCGATTCCACGCTGGCTCAAAAGAGGTGGAACAAACCGCTTGTGTTTTCAGGATTCCGCGCCAAATTGCGGCCCGATGACTTACCCAGACCTCACTCAACGCCCGCCTCGCAGCGCCCGTACCCGCCTCGGCGGCTTCGTGATCCTTCCCCGCATTCTTGACAAGTGCCGCGCCTTCCTCAACGACAAAAATGGCGAATACCACTACGCCTGCCCGCTTGACCAGCGCTTCTTTGCCTTCACCGGCATCGATCCCGAAGCGCTCAAGGCCGAGGTTGCCAAAGGGCTGGGCGACGCTGCCTTGCTCACTTGGATTCAAGCGAACGCGCCGATCCAGCGTGCGGACCACGACATTGAGGCATGGAGCCGCTTTCGCGAAACCTCCGCACCCGGCGACAACGGCAGCCGCAACTACATCAGCGGTGCCATTGAACAAGCCGGCGGTGCCGAGCGCGAAGACCTTGCGACTTGGTTCGAATGGCTCGATTACGATGACTACATGAGTTTCGGCGGTGTGTAAGGCTGATTTCAGCGCAAACACCCAACCACTGCAAGCGGCCTCAAATCAAGTTTGAGGCCCCCATCGCAGGCACCTCAAGTCCCTGCTATTCGCCATAGGGAATGGGGACCCACGATTGACTATAGATCTGCTATGCGCTCCACCGTCAGGCCGGTGGCCTGTGAGATGGCGGAGAGCTCCATGCCGAACGCCTTCATGCCCGCTGCCGCCCTCAGCAAACCCAGAGTTTCGCCCTCGGCGAGGCCCTCGGCGCGACCTTCGGCGAATTTGCCGCTCATCAGGGTGCG
>CAIQXC010000786.1 GCA_903875675.1 Akkermansiaceae bacterium | reverse complement strand
GCCGTATGCCTCCTGAGGTTGGAGCAGGCTGCCGGGCTTGCCCAGCTCCTCCAAGACCAGGTTGACAAGGGCCTTGGCCTTATCATTGGACAGGGCGCATTCGGCTGCGGCACCGCGCACCTCGGCCACCGGATCGCGCAGCAGGGTGGTGAGCAAGGGCACGGCCTCACGGGTGGACGGGTTGTGGATGTGAGAGCAAATGGCAATCTTCTGGGCGGTCGTTTGGGTTGGCAGGTCGCGGATCAGCGCGGTATATCCCTCGGCTTGGCCGGCGCGGGCCAAATTCACTGCGGCATTGAACCGCAGGCCGGGCGGGGTGTCGGGAGTGAGGCGCTTGGTGATTTCACGGACGAGTTCGGCCTGAGCGGCGGGAATGGTGGGAACGTTCCGCTCAGCTGGTGCCGTCTTGAGGTTTTGGCCGGGAAGCTGGAAGGCCTCGTAAAGGGGATCCAGCGCGGTGGGCTCGGCGCTCTCCTTGGCGGCACTGAGGGCCTCCAGCAATTGAGGATCGGTGCGCCGCGACCCCGACGCCGGCAGGTCCAGCCGCTCGAGGATGGCGTTGGCCTTTTCCTGACTGTCCGATCGCAGCGCCGCCACCAGCACACTCGCCGATTTATTGCTTTTCAGCGCATCTTCATCGGCAGCGATCACGCGCAATGCAGCGCAGGCCACGTCGAGGTTGGCATCCGCGGCGAAGCGAAGCGCCAGGGACTCGAATAACTTGTTAGACTGAATGGCACGCAGTGCGGCGAGGCGGGCCTCGGGGGGGGCGGCGTCGAGTTTGGCGAGAATTTCGGGATCGAGGGATTGTTTCATGGCACCATAGCCTTCGATGACCGGGCCGGCCATGGCGTCGCTGGCGAGGAACATCGCCTTAAGTTTGGGCAGCGCATCCTTGGCTCCGAGGGCGACGACCGCATTGATGGCGGCAAAGCGGACGAACTCATCGGCATCCTCTAACAGCGCGAGGCAGGCGTCTTTGGCCTTGGTGAGCTTGCGCTTGGTGACGTATTCAAGCGCCGCAGCGCGCACCCGCCAACGCTTGTCGGTGAGCGAGCGGAGAATCGCTTCGTCGGCGGTGGGAGCGCTCTTCTTTGGGCCGTAGGAGGATCGCTTGTTATCGCCGCTGAGGGTGAGGCTGGTGTGGATGGCGGAGACGAGCAGGTCTTCGTCCGGGTGGTTGAGGAAGGAACTGACGAGTTTTTCGGTGTCCGGACCAGGAATGTCCTTGAGCCGGCGAAGCGCACCGTGAATGACGTTGGCGTCAGGCTCTTGGGCGAGCAACGGGGCGAGAATGGCGACTGCCGGGGCACCGCCGCAGCCGAGCAGCGCGTCGATGGCCGATTCGCGCACCAGCGGGTCGGGATGGGTGATGAAATCACGCAGGATCGGCAGCGCAAGACTGCCCGCACTGCGCACCGTGGTGAGCGACGAGAGCAGTTGGTCTCGGCTGCCAAAGGCGAGTTGGCGGGCGGTGTCGGCTGCCTGGTCGCCGAGTTGGCGGGCGAGGGTGATTTGGTATTGGGCTTCACGGACGCGGGCACGGCTGCCGGCGGGCAGGGTGGGCGTGTCGTTGAGGAACGTTTCCAAGAAGCCGACGGCGCTGAGGCCCTCCGCCTCCAGCATGCGGCGGGCGCGGCTGGCTTTGTCGCTGTCATCGGCGAGCAGGTCGCGCAAGTAGCTGCGACGTTGGTCCTCAGAAAAGAGCGTGCCGGAGGGGTGGGCATCGGCGGCTTGACCAGCCCAAGCGTGCCAGCGGGTGAGGGCGGCGGCGTTTTCCGGGGACGCGGCGGGGGTCCATGGGTTATAGGACAGGTCGCCGCCGGCGAGTTCCTCGAGCAGTTCCAAAGCGCCGAGGCGCACGGCTAGCGTCGGGTGGTCCAGCAGGGCAACGAGGTCGGCGCGGGGCGGGGATTTGGCGTCCACCAAGGCGGCGCGGATGATGGAGTGGCGCTCTTTGTTGGAAAGTTGCGGCAATACCTCGGCGAGGGTGGCCACATCGTGGGTGCCGTGGCGGAAGCGCTCAAACGCCTCGTCGGCTGGCGTGGCCGCTGCGGCAGGAGCCGGATCTGGGGCAGGGTCTTCCGGCAGGGCGTCCTGAGCGCGGAGAAAAGTGGGAAATAGGCAAAACAGGAAAGCTGAGATGACGGCGCAAGACACAAGGGAAGCCACTGCGGGGATGGCGCGAGTGCTGCGAAGTCTCAGGGCGGAAGACATGATGGTAAAGATGTTAGGAAAGCGGATTTGAAATCTGATGATTTGAAATTTTCAGGAGGGGGCTTAGGCGAGATCGAGAGGCGCGATCTTGTTTCTTGAAGCCTCTAGTGAAGCAGCGCGTAGGCGAGGATGTTGGCGTTGATTTCCATGGAATTTTGGATTTCATTGCCGCCGCAGCAGCAGCAGCCTTCGGCATGGGAGCTATCGTTGAGGCCTTCGGCGGAATAGACGACGACGATTTTGCCGTTGCGGGTGAAACCCTTGAGCAGGGTTTCGGGGCCGGAGTGGGAGAGCTTGAGGTCCTTGACACTGAAAACCGTCCGGAAAATATCGTGGTTCAGCGGTATGTCCTTCAGGCAGTCGTTGCCAAAAATCGACTTGAGCTCGCGCTCAAACGATTTGCTCCAAGCCTCGTTGGAACAGGATGCCGAAGCTAGCAGAAACCCGCCGTTCTCCAGGTATTTCTTGAGGTTTTCGCGCTCCTTGGCCGTCAGGTTGAAGTCACTCTCGCCGGTCATGATCACAAACGGGATCTTGAACAATTCGTCATCGGCGAGTTTGACCGCCTTGAAGCGGCGCTCGGTGGCGATCGAGGTTTTTTGCTGCACGGTGGTTAGGAACTCGTCGCTGAAGCACTTGGACGTCTTGGTGCCGGCATAGATGAGATTACCGCACTCGACGGCACCTTCTTTAGCGACGAGCGGGGCGGTAAGAGCGAGCAGGATAGTTAGGAATTTCATGGGGTAAGAAATCGTTTCACCGCCTCGCGATATGGCTCGGGGATGGCGTCGGGGGTTGAGGTGGTGGATTGGCCTTGGCGGGTTTCGGTGGGCTTGATAACGCCATTTTCGGCGGTGCTGGGCAGCGGGTGGACGGGGGCTGTTTTTCCATCGCCGTTGCGGCCATCGCCGCCGCCGGGGGAATCATCGAACTGGAGGCGATCTGGGCCGACGACTGGCAGGTTCATGGGGAATCCGCCGCCGGGAGCGCCTGCCATGCCCATGCCGGCGGGGCCTTGGCCTTGACCGCCGGGTTGGTCGCCCTGGCCTTGACCGGGGTTTTGGCCGAGCATGGCTTCGAGGAGTTGCTGGAGGTTTTTGTTCACATCGGGGCGCTGGACGTCGAATTTAGGGGCCTGGCCCTTGGCGGCCTGAGGGAATGGTTCGGGTTCGGAGAGGAGGCGTTCGAGGATGGCGCGGGCGCGTTCGGCGTTGGCGAAGGCATCGGCGGCCTCGCCGGCCTTGCCGTGTTTGGCGGCAGCGTCCATCAGGGTTTCAGGGGCGGCTTCGGTGAGTTCGTCGAGGAACTTGAGGGCGGAATCGATCATCGGCGTGAGATCAGCGTCGTCCTTGGGCAGAGCCTCGGCGCGACGGCGCAGCTCGATTTTAAAATCATCGAGGGCTGTGCGGTTTTTCTGTTGGGTTTCGGCAAGGGACGGGAGCAGTCGGCGGTTTTGGTCGTCGCCTTGGCGGAGTTCTTCGACGATGGTGCCGAAGCGCTTGGCCAGATTGGCTTGGGACTCGTAGATTTGGCGGAATTTGGCGGCCATTTCGAGGAGGCTGGCGGCTTGGTTGACCTTGTGGACTTCGTCGTCGAGTTGCTCGGCCCGGGGTTGTTGGCGGCCGAGGCGCTTGAGCATCTCGTCGATGGCTGCCTGCTGCTCGGCCTTGGGAGCCTTGGCGTCGAAGTCCTCCAAGGGTTTGACGTTTTCCCGGACGTCGGCGGCTTGTTTTTCGGCAAGGTCCTGGAGGCGCTTTTCGAGCTCGAATGCAGGAAAATCCTTGGCGATCTTGTCGAGGAGATCGGCGGCCTGCTGGTGCGCTTTTTTCGCGGCGTCGGCGGCTTTTTCGATCGCCGGGGGGTCGCCTGCTTCACTGGCTTTTTTAAGATCTTCGAGGGCATTGCGGGCTTGGTCGATGGCATCCTTGGCGGCTTGGAAGCGCTTTGCGAACTGGTTGATGGTGGTTTTAGCGCGGACGTATTGGGCGTATTGGTCCTCGGATATGATTTGGATGCGGGAAACTTCCGAACTCCCCTGGCCCAGCAGCGACGGGTTGTGGTCAGAGGCATCGAGCATCAGTTCGATGGTCTGGCCCGCTTCCAGACCGAGCTCATCCAAGTTGAGCTTGTCCGAAAAATCATAGGCTTTCTCGCTCAGCGCCGGGGCAACGATGCGGGCCCGGTCGCGGAAGCCCGAGAGGGTGCGCACGAAATGCACCTTGGCGAGGCCGAAGTCGTCCTGGGCCCGACCGGTGACCGGGATGACTGACTTGGGAGTGGCTAACATCATTGCCGGCGGCGAGGTGAGCACCACGCTGGGTGGCAGGTCGGGCGAGGTCCGAAAGGCGAGGTCGAGCGGGCGGGCACTCGGTGTGCCGCGCAGGTCGCGAAGGGTGGCTGCGAGCCGGCCGGACTGGGTGGCGGTCCAGGTGAAGGCGGCGGTTTGGGCACCTGGCAGGGTGGCTGGGTAGGATTGTGGAATGGGGGTGGCCCCAGGGATGGCGCTCGGGGTGAAAATAAGGGTGGCCGAGCTCAGTGGCCGGTTGCTGGTCACTTCGAGGGTGACGGAGGAACCCTCAATCGCAGCGATCTCGTTGGTATCAAGCGGAAATTCAGCTGCGGGCAGGCCGGTGTAGGCAGGTGGGGTGAGGCGAACCAAGCCGCTGAGGATATTGGGTTCAAGGAGGATTTCGACGGGATGCCAGGTGGATCGGGCCTTGCCGCAGCAGAATGCGATGGCGACGGGTTCGGTGAGTCCGTCGAGTTTGCGCGAGTAGCGGGTTGGGGATTCGCGGAATGCCGGGAGGCGCAGAATCGCCCCGCTGCGAGG